>SFII01000027.1 GCA_004555335.1 Coriobacteriaceae bacterium
TTTGACCGCTGCCCGGCGGGCATATCCCGCCCCCTCTGGGCGCTGGGGCTGGCGGCGGCCTTTCTCCTGGCCCTCCTGGCTCAGATCACCCTCCACGAGGGCGGGCACCTGGTTTGCGGACTGCTCTCCGGCTACCGCTTCTGCTCCTTCCGGGTGGGGAGCCTCATGTGGATGAAGGTGGACGGCCATCTGCGCCTCCGCCGTCTCCGCCTCGCCGGCACCGATGGCCAGTGCCTGATGTCTCCGCCGGACATGGTGGACGGGCGTCTGCCCGTGACGCTCTACAACTTCGGCGGCGCCCTGGCGAACCTGCTGACGGCGGTGCTGGCCCTGGCGCTGTACGGCCCTGCCCGGAGAGTGCCGCTGCTGGCGGCATTTCTCCTCTTCCTCGCGGTCATCGGCGGCTTTACGGCGGCTATGAACGGCATCCCCCTGCGGCTGGGGAACATCGACAACGACGGGCGCAACGCCCTCTCCCTGGGACACGACCCGGCGGCCCTCCGGGCCTTCTGGGGGCAGATGCGGGTGGCGGAGGCCCAGACCCGGGGCCTCCGGCTCCGGGAGATGCCGGAGGACTGGTTCTGGATGCCCGGGGACGAGGAGCTGCAGAACCCCATGACGGCGGCCCAGGGCGTCGGTATGGCTTGCGAAGAGCACATAGCCGTCAAGGTGCGCGTCGGGATATTCCCCGCGCGCCCGCTCGAGTTTCTGGGGAAAACCGAAATGGGGAAGGCCGTCTAAGGGGTCTCCTTCCGCCTGGGATCCGCCGCAGCACGAACGCAAGGAAGCGGAAGGCGCCGTTTCGGCACCTTCCGCCACCTCGTTTCCCAGAATGTCGGATAAGCCGACCACTAACCCAGCATCTCCACGAATGCGCCGATACGGGTGCGCAGCTGCTCTGCGTCGTTATCGGTGTAATCGGTTTCGATGTGCAGGACGGGATAGCCCGCCTCTTCCAGGATGCGCTCGGTTTCCCTTGCCTCGACGTCGTAGATGGTGCAGAACTTCAGGTTCGCGTTGATGATGCCGTCGACCTGGTATTCCTTCGCAAGGCGCAGGATGTCGTCGCGGTGCGCCGTGTTGGGGGTGAAGCAGGCGCAGTTGTTGCCCATATAGCGGTTGGACAGCGCCTCGAACTGGCCTTCCAGGGTGGTCTGGGTCTCGTCGACCAGGTTCTCGAAGTAACGGGTGCCGGTGCACATCTCCTCGCAGACCACTGCGGCGCCGCTGGTCTCGATGATGTGGTGCAGCTTCCAGTTGGGGATGGCCAGCGGGGTGCCGGTGATCATCAGGCGCTTGGTGCCCGCGGGGAACACGCTCACGCCGTCGGCGACGCGCTGCTCCAGCTCATCGGCCAGGTTGTTGCACATCTGAGCGCAGCGCTCGGGATCGTCGAAGAAGGCGATCTGGGTCATCAGCAGGGCGTCTACGCCGCTGATGGGGATAACGTCGGGGTTCTTGCGGGCATCGTACACGCGTGCGAGGGCGCGGCGTTTGTCGTTGACGATCTTGATCGCGCGGTTCAGGTTGTCCACGGTCAGCTCGACGCCGGTTACTTCTTCCACGACCTTGGCGAACTCGGCGATCTCCTGCTCCCAGGCCTTGTAGTCCTTGGGGCGCTTCATCTGGGGGATGTCCATGATGTGCATGGGAACGTCCTGGCCCAGGATCTCATAGGCCTTCTTCTTGCCGTCGCAGGTGTTCTCGCCCACATACATATCAGCGATGCGGAAGTAGGGGCAGGTGCGGCCCAGGCGGGCGCCGACGGACGCCTTGATCAGCGGGCACAGGTTGGCGGGCAGGACCTTTTCGCCATCGGGAACCCAGAACTGGGAGCCGCCGCACAGTCCGGTCACGATGCCGTTGCAGGCGATGACGATCTCGTCGGGAACATACACGCAGAAGGTGCCGAAGACCTTGCGTCCCTCCGCCTGGGCCGCGACCAGCTCATGGGCGCGGATGCCATGGATATCGGCGGTCACCGCATCCCAGAACGCCATGCCCTCGGGCCTGTTTTCCTGGGACAGGAACACGTCGCCGAATGCCTGGGGCAGCACGCTGCAGAGCATGTCATGGGTTTCCAGGTCCATTCCCAAGGATTCCCAGAGTTCGATATTGTCAGCCATCCCATCTCCTTCCCTCGCCCCAAAACGGGGCGGATCCTGACGGCATGCGCGATCGGGCGCGATCGGGATATGCCCCTGCACCCGGGGGAAGCGCTGCCGGAATCAATGCGGCCGGCACCTTGCCGGTCCGCACAACGCACAAGCCGGCTGCTTGGGGATGAGCGCACCCGGCTCTTTGGGTCGGACTTTACCAGCGCGAAAAATGCGCTTCAATCGCCCTCGTTCAGAAAGGAGAAAAGCGGCTCTTTTCAATTACCGTGATAAATAATTCGCTTTAAACTATTCGTTTTCCGAATAGCGATTCACATTCCCTCCACACTTATCCGGATTCGGCGGCAAGCATCCTGCGGCAGACGGAGCGCCATGAAAGATGCTCGACGGAATACTCGGGAAGCTCCATCCGGAAGGCGCGCTCGATCGCGCGGGCGAGCTCGCGTTCGAAGCGCGGGAAGTCGCCCTCGTTCGGCAGGCCGGTCGCGGCATCCACGGGGGCATCCACGAAGACGACCGGGGCCCCGGGTGCGCTGCGCGCCAGCCAATCGCGCAGGCCGGGCAGGTCGGTCAATACAACCTTGCACCCGCATGCAAGCGCCTCGAGCACCACAAGGGGCAATCCCTCGGAAAACGACGGGAGCACGAATACCTCCGCCTCCCGGTAGACGCGGATCAGATCTTCTTGGGACACCACGCCCAGGTATTCGCATTTCCGCTTGCACGACCCGATGACGTCCAAGATCCAATCGCGTTCGGCCTCATCGCTGTAGCCCCCCACCAATCGGGCCTGCACATCGGCATATTCGTCGGGCAGAAGCTCGATCGCACGCGCAAGGTTGGGGACGCCCTTCGCCTTCCAGAGCTTGCCCACGTAGGCGATGGAGTGGGGCTTCTTGCGGGCCATGTCGCCCCGCGTGAAGAAGCGGTCGTTGTAACCCGTTCCGATGATGTCGATCCCGTCCCTGGGGATCCCGTACACCTGCGCGATCGTATCGGCCTGCGCGCCGGTCAGGGCGAGCACGCGATCGAGCCGCGCGATCCCCCGGGCGATCGCCTCGCGCTCGAGCGGGATACGCTGGAACTGGCGGATATCGGTGTTATGGGAGATGCCCACGATCGGGCAGGGCCAGTCGCGCATCGCCAGATGCGCGGTCAGGAGGTACAGATGGTGGCAGATCACCAGATCGGGCTGCATCTGCGCGAGCATCCTGTCGACCGCGTCGTCGAAGGCGCGGTAGAAGGCCTGCACCATGTCCGCATCCATATCGCGGTAGCGCGTCGCCTTGTAGGGCATCTGGTCGGACATGCCGCACACCGGAAAAGGCAGGCCCTCGGTTTCGAAGACCACGGGGAAGAAGCCCACGCCATCCGGGAACCGGTATTCCTCGCCGGGCGCGATGCCCGCGACCAGCGCCTGCTCGGCGCCTTCCTCCGCAAACGCCCTGATGGTCTCTGAAAGGTAGATGCCGCTCCCTGTCGAGCTGGGCTTCTGCGCAAGGATATGTGCTATCTTCATCGAGGCCTCCGATTCCGAAACGATGACTGTGATAGGATAATCGGCCGCGTCCGCACGCATGCGCCGTTTTCATCACCAACCGACACCTGCAGGAGACAGCCTTGACAGAAATCGGATATTACCAGCTCTTGAAGCAGCTTCCCCAGATCGACCAGATACTCCGCCTCCTGGAAGGCGACGACCGCACGGCAGGCGCAACTCGCAGCCTGGTCGTCAAGGAGGCGAGGACGGCAGTCGACGAGGCAAGGAAGGCTATCCTCGCCGGGAAGCAGCCCGATACCGGCGCCGCCGCGATCGCGGCACGGGCCGCATCGCGCATCGAGCGCGGCATGCGCCCCTCGCTTCGCCGCGTCATCAACGCATCGGGCGTGATCATCCATACCAACCTGGGCCGCAGCAGCATGGCGAAGGCGGCGAAGGCCGCCGTCGACGACGTCATGGACGGCTACTGCACCCTGGAATACGACATCGACGCCATGGCGCGCGGCAGCAGGCATTCGCACTGCGAATCCCTCATCTGCCAGATCACGGGCGCCGAGGCGGCGATCGCGGTCAACAACAACGCCGCGGCCGTGATGATGGTGCTCTCCGAATTCGCCCGCGGACACGAGGCGGTGGTCTCCCGCGGCGAGCTCATCGAGATCGGCGGGTCCTTCCGCATCCCCGACATCATGGACCAGTCCGGCGCCACCATGGTGGAAGTGGGCACTACCAACAAGACCCATCCGCACGACTACGAGCGCGCCATTGCCCCCGAAACGGGCATGTTCCTGAAGGTCCATCCCTCCAATTACCGCGTCATCGGCTTCACCAAGACCGTCTCGGTCGCCGACCTGCGCAGGATCGCCGATAAGGAGAACGCGCACCGCTTGCCCGAGGACGCGATCCTGGTCTACGAGGACCAGGGCTCGGGCTCCTTCGTGAACCTGGACGTCTACGGCGAATACGCCGAACCCACGGTCGCCGAATCCATCGCGCTCGGCGCCGACCTGGTGTCCTTCAGCGGCGACAAGCTTCTGGGCGGCCCCCAGGCAGGCATCATCGTGGGATCGAAGAAGCTCATCGACCGCCTGAAAAAGAACCCGCTCGCCCGCGTGCTGCGCCTGGACAAGATGACGCTTGCCGCCTTGGAGGCAACACTCAGGCTCCACTTGGACCCGAAGGTCGCCATGAGGGAGATCCCCACCGTGCGCATGCTCGCCGAAGACCCCGAAGACACCAGGGCCCGCGCCGAGAAGCTGCGCGACGCCATTTCGCTGCGCATCGATGCCGCCTGCGCCGACCTGGCGGTCGTCCCGGAGATCTCCCGCGCAGGAGGCGGGGCGCTCGCCCAGTGCGACATCCCCTCGTATGCCGTCGAGGTGGCCTTCAATGCAGGCAACGCCCAGGACTGCGAGGAGTACATGATCAAGCAGCTGCCCGTGCCCATCGTCGGCAGGATCAGGCAGGAACGGGTGCTCTTCGACGCCCGCACCATCATCGATGACGGAGAGATAACGAGCATTGCCGAAGGCCTTGCCGCATACTTCGGCCAGTTGGATTAACATCGGAGGAGCCCGAGAGAAGGAGGAAGCGAGCCCATGACCGCACATCGCTACAACACCCAGCGCACCTGCGCCCGACAGATCCGCTTCGAACTGGAAGACGGCAAGCTCCACAACGTCCAATTCCTGGGAGGCGGCTGCTCCAGCAACCTGGGCGCCATCTGCACCCTGCTCGAAGGTGCAGACGCCGAAGACACCGCCCGCACCTTCAGGGGAAACACCTGCGGGAAACGCGGCACCTCCTGCGTCGACCAGCTTTCCCGGGCAATCGCCGCGGCACTGGAAAAAGAATCCGACCCCGAATAATTCAACCCCCGCGCCCGCCTCTGTGGGCGCCGGTTCGCCTTATAATCGAACGAGGCATGCAGATCCCGCCCGCAGGCGGGCTTTGATATGAGAACCCATCGGACCCACGGGACCGATCCGAAGCCGAAAGGACCCCGACCATGGACAAGGCAGCACTTGCCCCCTTGCTGAAGCGCATCCCCCAAGTCCAGGAAGTGCTGAAGTGCGAATGCATCAGCTCCTTGGAGGAAAGCCTTCCCCATTCCCTGCTCTCCGACTGCGTACGCTCCGAAATCACCGCGTTGCGCACTTCCATCCTGGCAGGGGAAAACCCCGAATTCAACATCGAGTCCGTCGCCCAGGGCGCACGCTCCCGCACCCTGGCCTTCATGGCACCCTCCCTGCGCCGCATCATCAACGCCACCGGCGTGGTCATCCACACCAACATGGGCCGCAGCGTCATGTGCCCCCAGGCCATCGAAGCGGTCGAAGACGTGATCAAGGGCTATTCCACCTGCGAATACGACACCAACAAGATGCAGCGCGGCAGCCGCCACAACCACTACGAGAGGCTGATCTGCGCCATCACCGGCGCCGAGGCGGCGATTGCGGTCAACAACAACGCCGCGGCCGTGGTGCTGGTGCTCTCCGAGTTCGCAGCAGGCCATGAGGCGATCGTGTCCCGCGGCGAGCTCATCGAGCTGGGCGGGTCCTTCCGCATCCCCGACATCATGGACCAGTCCGGCGCCACCATGGTGGAAGTGGGCACCACCAACAAGACCCACCCGCACGACTACGAACGCGCCATCACCGAGAACACCTCGATGATGCTCAAGATCCACAAGTCCAACTACCAGGTGATCGGCTTCACCAAGAACGTCAGCCTGACCGAGCTGCGCGATATCTCCAATGCGCATGAGAAGGAAACCGGCCACAAGGTGCTGGTCTTCGAAGACCAGGGCTCCGGCTCCTTCGTCGACCTGGAACGTTACGGCGCCCGCAAGGAACCCACCGTCGCCCAATCCCTGGCAGAAGGTGCCGACCTGGTGTCCTTCAGCGGCGACAAGATGCTCGGCGGCCCCCAGTGCGGCATCGTCGTAGGCCGTAAGGAACTGATCGACCGCCTGAAGAAGAACCCCCTGGCACGCGTCGTCCGCCTGGACAAGATGACCCTGGCCGCCCTGGAAGGCACCCTGCGCTGCTACCTGCAGGGCGAAGAGGCCATCAACTCCATCCCCACCGTGCGCATGCTGTCCGAAGACGCCGGTACCGTCCGCGTACGCGCCGACAAGCTGAAGGCCATGATCGAAGAGCGCATCGAGCCCGGCAAAGCCGACATCGAGGTCATCCCCGAGATCTCCCGTGCAGGCGGCGGATCTTTGCCCATGTACGACATCGATACCTTCGCCGTTGCCATCAAGCCCGTTGCGGGCAGCACCCAGGAATGCGACAAGTTCCTGGTCCAGCAGTGCCCCGTGCCCATCGTCGCACGCATCGCTCATGACGCCGTCATCGTCGACCCCCGCACCCTGCTCGACGAAGAGGAGATGGAGGCGGTAGCCGAGGGCCTGAAAAACTACTTCGCCACCGTCTAGGCAAACCAAGACAAGCAACCCCAAGAAGCCGGCTGCGCATGCAGCCGGCTTCTTTCATTTCCCAGGCAAAAGAAGTCCCAGCCGGCATCGATTCGATTTTCCAATACTGATTCGTTTTCCGTATTTTCACCTATCGATTTTCGGTCGAGAGCCGCCCAGCGCCGCCCGTTTTTGAGTATGCTAACGCTTAGCAATCAATGCAGTTTTCACTGAACCACCAGAACTATCAAAAAGGAGCGCGCATGAGCTCAGAGCTCTCTGAAGAATTCGTCGCCGAGGAGTGCTGCGACGACGAATTCGCCGAGCCGGATCTTCCCATCTGGGACGAAGACGGAAGGATCCACCTGACCCGCACCACCAAAAAGGGTGGTTGAGCAGCAAAGTGGGGTCCGGAGGACTTAAAGGAAATTCTCAAGAACATCGCACCTGCGGTCGACCCGGAATTGATGCTGGGCTTCGACACGAGCGATGACTGTGCGGTGCTGAAGGTCAGCGACGAGCAGGCTGTCGTGCTCACGCTCGACTTCTTCACACCCATCGCAGACGACCCGTACGAATTCGGCGCCATTGCAGCATCGAATTCCATCTCGGACGTCTATGCCATGGGCGCCAAGCCCATCGCGGCGCTGAACGTCATGGGCTTCCCCAAAGACCTGACCGAAGACGTTGCGAAGGAGATCCTGCGCGGCGGCGCCGACAAGGTTGCCGAATGCGGGGCCTTCCTGGTGGGCGGCCACATCGTGGAGTGCTTCGAGCCGAAGTACGGCCTCGCAGTGCTCGGCGTCGCGCATCCCGATAAGATCCGCCGCAACGAAGGAACCCGTCCGGGCGACGTGGTTGTCTACACCAAACCCATCGGCATGGGCCTGATGCATTCGGCCTTCCTCGCCGGCTTGGAAACCGAAGAAAGCATGAAGCCCATCGTGGAATCCATGATGGAGCTGAACAAGCCTGCCGCAGAGGCCATGGAAGGCCTCAACCCGCACGCCGTCACCGATGTCACCGGCTTCGGCTTGGCGGGCCACCTGCACGAAATGCTGGAATCGAGCGGCAATTCCGCTATCCTGCGCTGGGATTCCATCCCCCTCTACGAAGGCGCCTACGAATACTCCAGCAGCGGATGCCGCCCTGGCAAGACTTTCGATGTCATGGAATGGGCGTCCGAATTCGTCAAGAAGGGCACGATGGACGACATCACCTACGACGACCGCATGGGCGTGCTCTGCGACCCGCAGACCAGCGGCGGCCTGCTCATCGCCCTTACCCCCAAGGAGGCCGAAACCTACCTGGAGAACTTCAAGAAACTGACTGGACGCGATGCTGCCATCATCGCCGAGATCATCGACGGACCCGGCGGGGTTATCTTCGTTCGATAGTCCCTTTGCAAAGGAGCAAGAATGTCTGACAAGGATTTCAACACCGCCGAACCCGAATTCGATAACAACCAGTGGAACGACGAATTCGACCAGGACTGGGGCGACTGGGATAACGGCCGCACCGAATGGGGCGGCTGCGGAGACGGCGAGGAAGAGGAAGAGATCCCCATCCCGCTCACCCAGCGCGTCCTGGAAGGCGGCACCACCGCGAAGTGGAAGCCCGAGGAATTCGAGGGTATCAAGAAGAACCTTGCCCCCGTCGTGGGCAACAGCCTGCTCAACGGCTTCGTCGACGGCACCGACTGCACCATCATCGAAGTCGACAACGATCAGGTTGCCGCCTTCTCCCTGGATTGGTTCCCCCCGCTGACGGACGACTACTACGCCTTCGGCGCCATCTCCGCCGCCGGAGCGCTCTCCAAGATGTACGCGGTCGGCGTCCATCCCGTCGTTGCGCTGAACATCATGGCACTCCCCTGCAAGCTGGGCGTGGAATCCGTCGGCGACGTCATGAAGGGCGGATCCGACAAGGTCATCGAAGCAGGAGCCTTCGTCGTAGGCGGCCACTCCATCGATGACGCCGAGCCCAAATACGGCCTGGCTACTTTCGGCATCGCCAAGCCCCACGAAATCATCCGCAACGAGGACGCGGCCCCTGGCGATGTGCTGTTCTGCACCAAGCCTCTGGGTACCGGCATCCTCGACAAGGCGCGCCATGCGGAAAAGGAAGATGACGAGAGCATGGCTGCCGCCATCGAATCGATGATGGAGCTCAACAAACCCGCAGCAAAGGCCATGCAGGACGCCCATGCCCACGCGGCTGCCGCCATTTCCGAATCCGGCCTGCTGGGCCACCTGCACAGCATCCTCGCTTCGAGCGGGAACGCCGCGCAGATCGACTGGGAATGCGTACCCCTGTTCGACCGCGTAGTCGAACACGCAGAAGACGGCCTGATCCCCCTGAGGGCGAAACAGACCGCGCGATGGATCGATACCCTGGTCGCGACCCCCGGCATGGACGTTAATCAGCGCGACCTTTGTCTGAAGGTGCTCTGCGATCCGCAGACCAGCGGTGGCCTGATCGTCGCCGTCCCCGAAGAACAGGCAGATACCTTCGCTGCGAGCTTCAAAGAACTTGCGGGCCGCGATGCCGCCCGCATCGGGCGCATCGTCGAAGGCGAGGAAGGGCAGATCACCATCCGATAACCCATTCACCGGCATTTCCCGGGTAAACCCGAATAGCAGCAAACCGATCCGCCTGTGCTCCGATAATCACAGGCGGATTCTCTTTATTAAGTTTTCTTATTGCAATTACCTGTTTTATGACTTATACTCATTTTCCGATGGAGACGGATGGTTCCCTGGTGGGGCCCGCGGCCTTCAAAGCCGTTGCGAGGCGTGAAGAGCGTCTTGGGTGTGTTCGATTCGCACACGCCTCCGCCATTTGAATTCTCAAACCCGCCGATGGCGGGTTTTTCTTTTGCTACGAAAGTCCACCAAAATTATGCCGGTCTCATTGGGACAGGCCTCCTGCAAGCACGCAGAAGGCTCGCAATGCCTCATTCCCTTACCCTCCGGTTCCACACCCTCCCGCAGTTACGTAGAAGGCCTGTGGGGCCCACCTCTCTGTTCAACAAAGCCCGAAACACCCGATAAGAAAAGAAGCCCTGAGAAAGGCTTAGAATCAGCAAACCCACAAGCACGCAAAAGGGCGGCCCCGAAGGGCCGCCCGGTAACTTGGCAAATCTGCCAGGTCGAGATACGACAGCTTACTCGAACTGAGTGGGCTTGTCGACTGCGACGGTCAGAGCATGTACTGCTCGCTCGCACAGTTCCCTACGAACCTTGTGCTCGTCCTCAGGTGCCAGGTTGGGGTTACCAACGGGGCTGGGGATCATAACGCAAGGAACGATCCTGTTTGCACCAACCGATTCGGAAATGGTGGTGATGGTTGCCATGTGTACGATAGGAATACCGTAGCGTTCGATTTCCTTAACCATTGTTGCGCCGCAACGTGTGCAAGTGCCTCAAGTGGAGGTTAGAATAACGCCGTCGATGCAGCCGAGCTCGCTGAGCTCCTTGCCGATCTCTTCGCCAAACTTCTTGGCGTTCGCTACTGCGGTACCGGTACCAGTGGTGATGTAGTAAGTGTCATACACATGACCGATGATGCCTTCATGCTCCAGTTCGCGCATGATGTCCAGGGGGACTGCACGAGTGGGCATCTCGTTGACATACATGGGGTCATAACCACCATGAACGGTGTAGTAGTCACCTGCGGGCAGGTCGTCCATGCCGGTAACATCGTACTTGTTCCACTGCTGTGCGGATGCGGACTGCAGACGATCGGGGTTGCCTGCAGGCACAACGCCGGAAGAGGAGACGATTGCGATGGTAGCTTTGGACAGATCCTTAATCGGAGGCGCGGGCTCGACTTCATCGAACTCTGCCATAGGCAGCTCAGTGGTGAAGGGCTGATCGTTCAGACGTGCGAGCAGCATATCGATAGCACGGTCAGCGCCGATGCGGTCGACATGGATGCACTTACGAACACCCTTGGGGAAGTAACCGTCGACCTCGGGGAGGATTTCCTCGCCGGTGCAAACCTTGTTTACCAGGTTGGCGATAGCGGGGATTGCCTTGCGCATCTTGGCTGCTGCATTAGCGGTTTCAGCAACCCAAGCGATGCTCTGGCAGTACTCCAGGCCGGGGTTTTCACAATACATACCGGATACGCAGGGAATGCCGGCTTCGTGTGCAACCTGGCAAGCGCCAGCGCAGGAGAAGCCGTAACGGCCTGCGTTGAATGCGGGGCCGGTGCAGAAGACGTCGGGCTTTACCTCGTTGATGGTGTCGAGGATGAACTGCTTAGCCTCTTCTTCGTGCTCACCGAAGTAGTTGTCGCCCATGATGATGGTGCCGACGATTTCAGCGTTGTCCTTGATTGCTGCAGCAATGCCAACGCCGGGGCCGATGATCTCTTCCTTGTAGGAAGGCTCGATGCTGGCCATGTCTTCGCCGCCGATGCCGCCGAAGAACTGGTTGAGATACATAAGTACGCGCTTAGTCATGTCAACCCTCCCTTAGTACAGCTGGACGGACGAATTGTGGAAGCCGATTTCGGAGGTTGCACCGATAACAGCGTTCAGCTCAACCTTCAGGCTACCATCCTCGGCAGCGCAGCCATCCCAGCCGCCTGCGAGGGTCTGAGCGGACTTCAAGTTGCCGATAACCTTGTCGGCGGGCTCCAGCTCGACAACCATGGATACGTTGCCAGTGGAGATAACGGCAACAGCTTCCTTGGTGTTGTCGGTCAGGGGCTGGCTGGTGCCGTCCCAACCGGAGCATTCGTCGGTAACCAGGGTGGTCTTGATTCCGCGATCTTCCAGGCGCTTGCAGTTCATAACCAGGTCGGAGTCGGGGTTGCCGTAACCTTCCTCGGTGATGATGACGCCATCGCAGCCGAGCTGATGTGCAACCTGTGCAGCATAGTCGCAGTTGCGGAACTTGCCGTCCAGGGTGGTGAGCTCGGGAGCCCAGATGTTGCCGATGTAGTTGATGGTCTTACCGTGCTGTTCGTACAGACGGTCGATCATGGTGTTGTTCTGATGCTGGTAGGTGGTGATCTTGTCGCAAGCTGCTACGCAGTTGCCGGAGATAACAGCGTCGTCCAGCTCAGTGAAGGGATGATACCAAGTAGGCAGGATTTCCTTCAGGTCAACGCCATAGTAGAAGGTGTCATGGAGCAGACCCTGGGAAATGGTCATTTCCATCATGGCAACCTTCGGCAGGTCGGGATACTTCTCGGTTTCTTCGGCCATGGTGCCGAGCTCGAGAACCTTGACCTCGTCGGGTTCGACGTCCTTAGCTGCCAGACCAACGAAGGTAGCAGCCTTCAGGCCAGCCATGCGCACAACGCGCTCGTGAGTGTGCTGGTCGATGCCGTCGATGGGGGTAATGTCGACAACGATGTTGCAGGTCTTGGAGAACGGGGTCCAAGTGGCGCCTTCGCCCCACATGTCAATAACGCCCTCCTGGAAGCCAACCATGTCGCCGATGGTGATTACTGCAGCACCCTTGAGGATCGCAGTAGCGCCGTTGCCAGCCTCCTCGTACTTGGTGGTAACACCGGGGAAGCCGTTCTTGCGGCCGATACGATAACGAGGTTCGATGACGTCCTTGACGGGAACGATGCGGGTGCGGTCACCGGGGTGGCAAACGTCAACCTTCACGTCCTTGATCTTGTCGTCATCCATCAGAGCGGCACGCAGGCCTTCTACGTCTACGGTGAGAACGCCGTTCTCTACCTTAGCTTCGCTACCGAGCTCGACGCGGTTGACGTTAATCAGTCGCTGTTCAAGTTTCATTACACCCTCCTTTCCTATGTATTCGCAGTTACAATGCACGAAACATTGCATTCAGCAGAGCTTTCTTGCCGGCATCCAATGACCGGCATCTTGCATTGAGTGCACAGCAAAAGCCCAAGCATGCAGATGCTTACGAGGTCAACATACATGCCAAGCCGACCTCTTTCAAGCGCAAATTTTAGGCTCTTCGGTGGTTTCTGTGGGAGAGATTCCGGCATAGGCCCAGCTCAGCGGGCGAAAACAACGATCTGGAACTGAAACGGCCCCGGGAGGGGCCGT
>SFII01000165.1 GCA_004555335.1 Coriobacteriaceae bacterium
ATGCGCGACATGGGCATGCATGGGGGAATGCCCGGTCATCCCGGATACTACGGCGCCATGGATTCGGAAGCCGCCATGCTGGATGCCGGTTTTGACGAGGAGCCAGCTCCTGAAGAGGTCCTGGACAACCTGCCCACCCCTCATGAGCTCTTCGAAAGCCTGAGCGATTACGTCGTGGGCCAGGAAGAAGCCAAGAAGGCCCTGGCGGTAGCGGTTTACAACCATTACAAGCGCATCAGCATCGGCGAGCAATCCGAAGACGATGACGTGGAGCTCGCGAAGAGCAACATCATGCTTCTGGGTCCCACGGGTTCCGGCAAGACCTTGCTTGCGCAGACGCTTGCGCGCACTTTGCGCGTTCCCTTCGCCATCGCAGACGCCACCGCGCTCACCGAAGCCGGTTATGTCGGCGAAGACGTGGAAAACATCCTGCTCAAGCTCATCACCGCGGCGGATTTCGACATTCCGCGTGCCGAAATCGGTATCATCTACGTGGACGAGATCGACAAGATCGCCCGCAAGAGCGAAAACGTCTCCATCACGCGTGACGTTTCCGGCGAGGGCGTGCAGCAGGCGCTGCTGAAGATTATCGAGGGATGTGAGGCGAGCGTTCCCCCGCAGGGCGGACGCAAGCACCCCCAGCAGGAATTGATTCACATCGACACCACCAACATCCTGTTCATCGTGGGCGGTGCCTTCGTGGGCCTTCCCGAAATCGTCGCAGAGCGTGTGGGCAAGAAGGGCATCGGCTTCAATTCCGAGCTGCCCCAGGCCAACAAGCGCCAGGAAAGCGAGCTTTTGAAGCAGGTTCTGCCCGAGGACCTGAACAAGTTCGGCATGATCCCCGAATTCATCGGCCGTATTCCCGTCATCACCTGCCTGAACGAGCTTTCCGAAGAAGAGCTGGCACACATCCTGACCCAGCCCAAGAATGCCCTGGTCAAGCAGTACACCCGCATGTTCGAGTTCGAGGACAGCGAGCTTATCGTGGAAGATGAGGCGCTGCTGGCAATCGCACGCCAGGCAATCGAGCAGAAGACTGGTGCGCGCGGCCTGCGTTCCATCTGCGAGCGCGTGCTGCAGGATCTGATGTACGACCTGCCCGAATACGCCGAGCCCACCCGCGTGGTCATCCGCGCGAGCGACATCGAGGGTACGACCAAGCCCCAGATCCAAATCGTGGGAGCCGAAAACGAGCCCGAAGAAGAACCTGAAGCGCAGGTCAAGCAGGCTAAGCACGGCAAGTCCCACAAGAAGTAAACGACTATCACGGCGGCAGGGTTCAGCGCGTCCCCGCCCGTCGCGTGAGAGAGAATCGACGACGAAAGGCAATTCTCCGACATGGCAGAAAAGAAGAAGATCGATTACGATTTCGCTGCGCATGAGGCCCCTTTGTTCAAGGCGTGGAACGAAGGCGGTTTCTTCAAGCGCTCTGCTGGTTTCGGCAAGTACGGAAACAGCTGCTATACCATTACCATCCCGCCTCCGAACATCACCGGCATGCTGCACATGGGCCATGCCCTCAACGATACCATCCAGGACACCTGCATCCGCCATGCACGCATGCAGGGTTATAAGACCCGTTGGATTTTGGGCACCGACCATGCCGGCATCGCAACCCAGACCAAGGTCGACAAGAAGCTTGCCGACGAAGGCATCTCTCGCTTGGAAATCGGCCGCGAGAAGTTCATCGAGGCCTGCTATGACTGGCGCCGCGAATACGGCACCACCATCGTCGAGCAGATCAAGGGCATGGGCTGCTCCTGCGACTATTCCGACGAGCATTTCACCCTGGATCCCGACTACATCCAGGCGGTCCGCAAGCTCTTCGTCGATTGGTACCACGACGACCTTATCTACAAGGGCAAGCGCATCGTCAACTGGTGCCCTCATTGCACCACCGCCATCGCCGACGACGAAGCCGAATACGTGGAAGAGGACGGCCATCTGTGGCACCTGCGCTACCCCCTGGTAGAGCCCGTCGACGGCCAGGAATACATCGTGGTCGCAACCACCCGCCCCGAAACCATGCTGGGCGACACCGGTGTTGCCGTCAGCCCTAAGGACCCCGAGAAGAAGAAGTTCGTGGGCAAGAAGGTCATGCTGCCCATCGTCAACCGCGAGGTCGAGATCTTCGAGGACTTCCATATCGATGCCGACTTCGGTTCCGGCTTCGTGAAGGTAACCCCCGCGCATGACCCCAACGACTGGGCTATGGGCGAAACCCACGGCCTGGAAAAGATCAACATCTTCGACGAGACCGCGCACGTGGTGGAGGGCTTCGGCCGTTTCAGCGGCATGGACCGCGACGAGGCGCGCGAGGCCGTTCTGGAAGAATTCGAGAAGCTGGGCCTGCTGGACCACGTGGAAGACCACAACCATTCCGTCATGACCTGCTATCGTTGCCACACCAAGCTCGAGCCCTGGCTGTCCGAGCAGTGGTTCGTTGCAGTCGAGCGCTTGAAGAAGGACGCCGCAAGGGTTGTGGAAGACGGGTCCATCCAGTTCCATCCTGCCCGCTGGAAGCAGGTGTACCTGGATTGGCTGGCCAACCTGAAGGACTGGTGCATCAGCCGCCAGCTGTGGTGGGGCCATCGCATCCCCATGTTCTACTGCGATGAGTGCGGCTGGGAAGACGCGAGCGTCGAAGATGTGACCGTCTGCCCCAAGTGCGGCAAGCCCGTCCGCCAGGACGAAGACGTTCTGGATACCTGGTTTTCCAGCCAGCTGTGGCCCTTCGCTACCATGAACTGGACTAAGGACGGCGTTGAAGCCGAAGAGCTGAAGCAGGCATATCCCACCCAGGTGCTTTCCACCGCCCGTGACATCATGGGCCTGTGGGTTGCCCGTATGGTCATGGCGGGTATGTATTGCTGCGGCAAGATTCCCTTCGAGCACGTCATCATCCACCCCACCGTTATGGCAGCCGACGGCAAGCCCATGTCCAAGAGCCGCGGTAACGGCGTCGACCCGCTGAAGCTGATGAAGGATTACGGTGCCGACGGCATGCGCTTCGGCCTGCTC
>SFII01000028.1 GCA_004555335.1 Coriobacteriaceae bacterium
CCCTAATCAGACAGAAGTGCAGTCTAACAGTTGGATGGGTAAAGGTCAACGAATGAGCTTTATTATTCGGAAAGGGGCGGCACCCCGGGGCAGATGCGATTATGGACCCTTCCTCCGGCGGTGCGGGCACTTCCACATGTGGGGATTCTAGTTCTTGCCTTTGCGGCGCTGCCTGAAATGGGCTGTAGGTTATACTGGGGATTCCCGCTTATCTTGAAGCGCGCTTTGGCGTGCGCATGAAAGGAAAGCCATGAGCGAAAAGATCTCGGGCGATCTCCATATCGCCAATGAAGTACTTTCTGATGTTATCGGCCATGCGGTGACCCAGTGCTATGGCGTCGTCGGCATGACTTCCCCCACCCGTGCGGGAAGCATCGCGAAGCTTCTGCCCGCAACCCGTCTTCGTCGGGGCGTGGTCGTAGACACTTCCGAAAACGGCGTCGTGGTCGATCTCTACGTCATCATCGAGTACGGAACGAATATCAACGTTGTGTCCCAGAATGTGGTCGATGCGGTCACCTTCGCTATCAATGAATATATCCAGGTGCCCCTGGACAGCGTGAACGTGCATGTGGAGGGCG
Organism: Coriobacteriaceae bacterium; assembly: GCA_004555335.1. GTDB lineage: Bacteria > Actinomycetota > Coriobacteriia > Coriobacteriales > Eggerthellaceae > W1P20-047. The sequence continues at coordinate 582 of SFII01000028.1, forward strand.
TGAAAGTCCGCCGTTAACGAATCGCCCTTCCCGGGCGAATTTTCAAGGAGAAAAAAGATAATGTCCGAAACCTATTCCACCCGTGAGATTCTCGGCGCCATCGTTGCCGCGAGCGATACGCTCACCGAACGGAAGGACGAGGTCAACCGACTCAACGTCTTCCCCGTTCCCGATGGCGATACGGGAACCAATATGTCTTTGACCATCAAGTCGGTAGTAGACAACCTCGCCAAGCTGGATGCTTCCGCCACCTCTGCGGAGATCTGCAAGGCGATCACCAACGGCGCCCTCATGGGAGCACGCGGCAACTCCGGCGTGATCACATCCCAGATCCTGCGAGGCCTCTGCGAAGGCGCGGCGAAGGTCGATGCCTTCGATGTTGCTGCACTGGATACCGTGTTCGAGGTTGCGGTGGAAACCGCATTCCGCGCAGTTCGCAAGCCCGTCGAGGGCACCATCCTCACCGTCCTGCGCGATACCGCCCATGCAGCCCATAGGGCGCGCAAGAAGAAGATGGGCATGGAAGAGGCACTGGCCTTCGTCGTCGATGAATGCTACGCATCCGTGCAGCGCACCCCCGAGTTCCTGCCCGTTCTGAAGGAGAACGGCGTCGTCGATGCCGGCGGTTACGGCCTGGCCATCCTGGTCGACGCCTTCGTCGCGCATTTGATGGGCAGCGAATCCACCGTTGCCGCCTCCCTCGATATCGCGGGCAATACCGCCCCCAAGGTCGAAATCGAGCAGATCAACGACTGGGAAGGTTCCGAATACCGTTACTGCAATGAGTTCCTGGTCCATTCGGAGACATTGGATCCGGCCGAGGCGCTGGACTTCTTGGCAACTATGGGCGACTGCGAGCTGTGCGTCGGTGCAAGCCCCAAGTTCAAGGTGCATGTGCATTCCAACCACCCCGACCAGGTGCTGAAGTACTTCCTCGACCGCGGTCAGATCTTCGAGGTCTTCATCCATAACATGGATCTTCAGGCTGCCGAAAGGAACGAGAAGCTCATCGAGGAAAAGCGCGAGCGCAAGCCCCTGGGCTTCGTCGCGGTCGCCGCAGGCGAGGGCAATGCCAAGATCCTGGAAAGCCTGGGCGTCGATGTGGTGGTTTCCGGCGGTCAGACCATGAACCCCTCCACCAAGGACCTGCTCGATGCGGTGAACGAGGCCAATGCGGACGCAGTTATCATCCTGCCCAATAACAAGAACATCATCATGGCGGCGCAGACCTGCGCCGAGCTTTCGGAGATTCCCTGCGGCGTCGTTCCCAGCCGGAGCGTGCCCCAGGCATTCTCCGCCATGTTCGAGGCCGATCCCGAGGCGAGCATGGAAGAAAACGTCGAGGCGATGTCGAGCGTGCTCGGCGACGTTCGCACGGGCGAGGTCACCACGGCGATCAAGGATTCCAAGGATGCGCACGGCAATCCTATCGCCGATGGCGATGTGATCGGAATCGCCGACGGTTCGATCGAAGCCGTCGGCAGCACCGTCGAGGACGTGGTCCTGGCATTGCTGGAGAACATGGATGCCGACGATGCCGACACCCTGACCCTGCTTGCCGGCGCCGATTACGACGACGAGCGCTTCGAGGCGCTGCAAGAGCGCATCGAAGAGGCCTTCGACGGAATCGAAATCGACGCCCATCGCGGCGAGCAGCCCCTGTATCCCATCGTGCTTTCCGTCGAATAGCCTTACGGCTGGGATATGGTCGCGAAATCCACTGGTAACGCCAAGGCGGCTGAGGGCAGGACCCCCAGCCGCCTTGCTGCGACATTGGCCTTCGATGCCGGGGTCGAACGGGTGCGCGCCGTCTCGGGAGAGAGGCGGGCGGCCTTGGAGAAGATGGGCATCCGCACTGTCAGGGACCTTATAGGGAATTACCCCCGCCGCTATGTGGATATGAGCGAGGTGTGCACCATCGCAAACGCCCCGATCGGCAGTTCGCGCACCATTTCGGGGCAGGTGCACGAGGTGAGGCTGAAGCGCCCGAAACCGCGTCTCGATCTGGTGGAGATCACCCTTGTGGACGGGACGGGGACGCTGATCGTCACCTGTTTCAAGCAGCCATGGTTGGCGGACAGGCTCCGCAAGGGCGACGATGTGGCGGTTTCGGGGAAGGTCGAGTTCAACTACGGCTTCAAGCGCATGACCAATCCCTTCTTGGAGCAGCTTGATTCCCAGACGGGCGCAAGCGGCATGGTGGTTCCCGTCCACCCGGCGACGGAGCGCATCTCCACTGCATGGATGCGCAGGATCATAGGAAACGCACTCGAGCTGTGCCAGGGGATGGACGATCCCCTTCCCCTGGACCTGAGATGCAGATACCGCCTTGCGAGCAGGCAGTCGGCTCTGAGGGCGATCCACTTCCCCTCCAGCATGGCAGATGCCGCCCAGGCGCGCCGCCGCCTCGCATACGAGGAGCTGTTGTTCCTGCAGCTGCACCTGATGGAACCCGGATACCGCGAGGGCGCGCTTGCGTCCTACCGCACGCATACTGTCGATGGCCCCTTGCTGGCGGCGCTTGCAAAGGCGGTCCCCTTCGAGCTTACCGAAGAACAGCGCTTGGCCGTGGAGCAGATCCTCGACGTGCTCTCCGCACCGCATCGGGCGAACCATATGCTCTTGGGAGACGTGGGTACCGGAAAGACCATCGTTTCGGCATTCGCCCTGGCTGCTGCGGCGGACAGCGGTTCGCAGGCTATGATGATGGCGCCCACGGAAGTGCTCGCCGAGCAGCATATGAAGGGCATGGGCCCGCTTCTGGAAGGCATCGGCATCGGCTGCGCCCTGCTCACGGGCTCGACTCCCGCGTCCGAGCGGAAGGCGATCCTGTCTTCCTTCGCCGAAGGTGCGATCCAGGTGCTCTTCGGCACCCAGGCGCTGCTGGAGCCCGATGTGGTGCCCGCCGATTGCAGCCTTGTGGTCATCGACGAGCAGCAGCGTTTCGGCGTGAACCAACGGCGTACCCTGATCGGGAAGGGGACCGATGCAGACGTGCTCTCGTTGACCGCCACGCCTATCCCGCGCTCGCTCGCGCTTGCCCTGTACGGCAACATGACCCTGTCCTATATCAAGCAGCGCCCCAAGAATCGGGCGGGGGTGGTAACCCGGGTCCTGTCCCTGTCCAATCGTCTGGAGGCCTACGATGCGGCGCTCGGTCAGCTGCGGTTGGGCCGTCAGGTATACGTGGTCTGCCCTTTGGTGGGCCAGTTGCGCGGAGAGGATGCGAAGAAGAAGGGCGACGGCGGGCAGCGCCTGGATGATTACGCGTATTCCAGCATCGCCATCGAATCGGAGGCGGATCTGGATGGCGGCGGCGCCCGCGAGGCGCTGAAGCATGCGGAATACCTTAGCAACACGGTCTTCGCGGGCTTTTCCGTGGGCGTGCTCCACGGAAAGATGCCCGCTGAAGAGAAGCGGCGGGTCATGGAGGATTTCGGCAAGGGGGAAATCGGGGTGCTGGTTTCCACGACGGTGATCGAGGTCGGCGTCGACGTGCCCAATGCGACTGTGATCATCGTGGAGGATGCCGACCGCTTCGGTTTGGCACAGCTCCATCAGCTGCGCGGGCGCGTGGGGCGCGGCGAGCTTGCGGGGGAGATGTTCCTCGTGTCCGGATCGAAGGCGCCTGCGGCCATCGAGCGCCTGAGTGCGATGGAATCCACTTCGGATGGATTCGAGCTGGCCGAATACGACCTTTCGCTGCGCCGCGAAGGCGATATTCTGGGAAACAGGCAGCATGGCGCGTCCGTGCTGAAGCTAGTCAACGTAGTGCGGGACTCGGCGGTGGTGCAGGCCGCGCATGAGGATGCGCGGGAGATACTGTCGGGGGACCCGGGTTTGGACCTGCCCGAGCACAGGGCCTTGAGATTCGAGCTTTGCAGGTTGTTTCCCGAGATGCGGGAAGGAAGGGAGTGATGATGCGCATCATCGCCGGTGAATTCAAGGGGCATCCCATCAAGGCCCCGAAAGGGGATGGGACGCGCCCCACGACGGACCGCGTCCGCGAGTCGCTCATGAGTTCCGTGAACAGCATCCTGGGGGGCTTCGAAGACGCCAGGGTGCTCGACCTGTTCGCAGGCAGCGGGGCGCTCGGCTTGGAGGCGCTGTCGCGCGGGGCGCAGAGCGCATGCTTCTGCGAGAAGCACCCAGCGGCGATAGAAGCGCTCTCGTCGAACCTCAGGCTTGCGGGAAGGTCGCGCGCGCGAATCGCGAGGGGCGACGTCTTCAAGAAGCTGCCCCAGGCGGCGGAACCATTCAACCTGCTCTTCCTGGACCCGCCCTATGCCGTCCGCGCCGATGACGTGGCCGGCCTGATTGCGGGATTGGAGGCTGCGGGTTCGCTTGCCCCGGGGGCCTTGGTGGTATACGAGCACGACAACACCCAAGATCCCTTGGAGTCGGGGGATTTCGCGAAGCTGGGCGCGCGGCATCTGTCCAGGAAGAAATACGGGTCGACCATCGTCGACATATTCGAGACGGGAGAGCAATGAGCAGGGCGGTAGTACCGGGGACCTTCGACCCTATCACGCGGGGCCATATCGACATCATCACGCGCGCAGCGCAGCTGTTCGACGAGGTGATCGTGGGTGTGGCGGAATCTGCAGGAAAGGGCCCTAAGGGGCCCCTGTTCTCCCACGATGAGCGCGTTGCGTTGGCGCGCGAGTCGCTTGCGGATCTTGGCAACGTTTCCGTCATGCCCTTTTCGGAGCTTCTGGTCCGTTTCGCGCGCAGCGTGGGGGCGGATACGGTGGTGAAGGGCCTGAGGGCGATCACCGACTTCGAATACGAATTCCAGATGGCTGCCCTGAATTACCAGATAGACCAGGAAATCGAGACCGTCTTCATCATGTCCGCGCCGGGGAATATGTACCTTTCCTCCTCGGTGGTGAGGGAAATCGCCCGCTTCGGAGGGGATACCTCCCCGTTCGTCACGCCGTGCGTCGATAGGGCCCTGAAAGGGAAGTTCGATGCATAGGAAAGCAAGCGGTGCGTTTTAGCGAGCGACGCGCGAAACCGGGCGCATTAGTTGCGCAATCGGCTCGAGCGCTGCCGTGAAATCATCGCTGCTATGTTAGAATTCCCATGAAAATGGTATTTTGCGCAGCAAAACAGGAAAACAGGCCCTTCGGGAAGGAATACGCAATGGAATATCAGGACGGCATGGATAGGGATACCTTCGAAATCCTCGATGACCTCAGGAGCACCATCGAAGAGGCGAAGGGCGCTTTCGGTAATAGGCAGCAGTGCCAGATCGACCGCGAGGATCTTCTCGGCCTCCTGGAGGAGCTGGAAGCCGTACTTCCCGAAGATATCCGCAATGCGACGACGATCGTCCGTAGGCGGGAGGAAATCCTGGCCCGCGCGGAAGACGACGCGGCCCGTATCATCGAAGACGCCCGCATGCAGGCGGAAACCCTGGCGAGCGAGCAGGAGATCGTCCGTATCGCCCGCATCCAGCATGACGAGATCCTGGCTGCAGCCGAGCAGTACGACAGGGACATCCGCGAGGGTGCCAACGACTATGCCGACGATGTGTTCTACCACATCGAGCGCGAATTGGACGGATGGATCGAGAATGTCCGCGGCAATCGCGAGCGTTTCGTCAACATCTCCGAACAGTAAGGAATCATGGAAAACACCACCATCAAAGTACCCGATGAGCTCTTCGTGTGCGCGGAGAGCTCATCATTTGAGGGAAGCTACGACCTTCCCGAATTCTCCGTCGGCCCCGACACGTATTCCTTCGCCTCGCCCCTTGAGTGGCAGGTGAGCATCACCAACACCTCCGATGCCCTGCTGGTCATGGGCAGCGTCAAGGGCACCGCGCGCACCGAATGCGCCCGATGCCTGGAAGAAGTCGAATTCGACATCGACGGGGAAGTGGAGGGCTATTTCCTGCTCGAGGGGGCTGCCCGGCCCGACGGGGAAATGGAAGAAGACGAATTCGACCACCTGGACCCCAGCGGGGCGATCGATCTGGTTCCCCTTCTTCAGGCGGCGATTATCGTCGATCTGCCGCTCGTTCCCCTCTGCGATGAATCCTGCGCCGGCATCTGCCAGGATTGCGGGATGAACCTGAACGAGGGAAGCTGCGATTGCGCGGGGAAGCGCCAAGCCGAAGCGCAGCAGGAAGCGGAGAAGGCCAATCCCTTCGCGGCGCTCTCCGCCCTGGAATTCGAGGATTAGCTGCGAATATGCAGGCTCTTTGGAGGCCTTGCAAGTTGCGATATTGTTTAGTAGAATATCGCCTTGCGTGTTTTGATTAATGCGAAAGTCGAGCTGGTTACAGCTCGTTATGTAAGGAGATAACCATGGCAGTACCTAAACGCAAGACGGGTCGTGCTCGCTACAACGCCCGCCGTTCCGAAAACGACAAGATTTCCGCACCTTCTCGTTCGGTGTGCCCTCAGTGCGGCGAAACCAAGCTGCCGCATCGTGTGTGCCCCAACTGCGGCTTCTATCGCAACCGCGAGGTTATCGAAACCGCATAAGCGCGCACGCTTTGATTTGAATGGAATCCTCCGAATGCAGAAGCATTCGGAGGGTTTTGTTGTGTTCGCGATATATGCGTATTTCGCCTGCATTCTTGCGGGTGCGATGCGCACGCCGATCCTGCGGCCAGTCGGGCCGAGACGGATCGGCGCCTTGCCGGACCTAACCGAAAGCAGGAACATCAATGCCTGAAACCATCACCATTGCCGTCGACGCCCTCGGTGGCGATTTCGGACCCTCCGTCGTGCTGCCCGGAGTAGAGGCGGCGCTTGCCGAGCAGCCCGACATCTGCGTTCTCCTGTGCGGCCCCGAAGACGTGGTCGTGCCCTTCGCCCAGTGCCATGAGCGCTGCGAGGCGGTGCCCTGCACCCAGGAAATCGAGATGGGCGAGCATCCCGCGAATGCGGTGCGCCGCAAGAAGGATTCCTCCATCGTCGTCGGTTGCCGCCTGGTGAAGGAGGGGAAAGCCCAGGGCTTCTTTTCCGCGGGCTCCACGGGCGCCTGCCTTGCTGCCGGCACCTTGGTCGCGGGCAGGATCAAGGGGGTTTCCCGCCCCGCCTTGGGTACCGTGCTGCCTTCGCCGGTAAAGCCCGTCGTGATGTGCGATGTGGGTGCCAATGCCGATTGCAAGCCCGAATACCTGCTCCAGTTCGCGAAGATGGCAACCATTTACACGCGCCAGATCCTGGGCGTGGAAAATCCCTCGGTCGGCCTGCTCAATATCGGTTCCGAGGAAACGAAGGGAAGCCAGTTCGCACAGGAAACCCATCGGCTGCTTGCAGAGCAGCTTCCCAATTTCAAGGGCAACTGCGAGGGCTGCGATGTGCTGACGGGCGAGTTCGACATCGTCGTCACCGACGGCTTCACCGGAAACGTCTGCCTCAAGACGATCGAGGGGACGGCGAAGATGCTCTTCGGCGAACTGAAGGGCGTCTTCAAGAGGAATGCCCTCACGGGCTTGGCAGCCCTGGCGGTCAAGGGCGGGCTTTCCCAGTTGAAGCAATCCGTGAGCGCCGATACCTATGGCGGTGCCCCGCTTCTGGGCGTCAAGGGCGCCTGCCTGGTGGGACATGGCTCTTCGAACGAGACCGCCATCAAGAACGGCGTCCTTATGGCTGCGAAGATCGTCCGCACCGGGGTGTCGGAACTGATCGCCGAATCCATCGGCAGCGAAGCGAAGAAGCCCGCCGAATAAGGCGGCAATACCTGGAAGGGGGTGCATATGGGCCTGCATAGGGAACAGAGGCAGAAGAAGCTCGAGCTGGCGCAGCAGATAATCGGCTACACCTTCAAGGACGAGAACATCCTCCTTCCTGCAATCACGCATCCTTCCGCAGTGGAGGGAAAGCCCGTCAAGTGCTCATACGAGCGCCTGGAATTCCTCGGCGACAGCGTGTTGGGCGGAATCGTCGCGAAGGCCGCCTTCGATGCCTTCCCCAGGCTCGATGAGGGCGGGCTGACCAGGATCAAGGTCGCCTTGGTATCGGGAAGCTCCCTGTCCCGGGTCGCAAGCGATCTGGGATTCGCCGACGCCATCATCTTCGGCCTTTCCGAGCGCGGCACGGGCAGGCGCGGCCTGCATTCTGCGTTGGAGAACGTCTACGAAGCGGTAGTGGCGGCGCTGTTTCTGGATGGGGGCCTTTCCGCCGCGGTCGAATTCGTGGAGCGCACCTTGATCTGCCATATGAGCATCGACATGGCCAAGGAGCCGGAAAACCCCAAGAGCGTGATCCAGGAAAAGCTCCAGGAACAGGGCATCACCCCCACATATCAGCTTATCGAGACGCTCGGCCCTCCCCACGACCGCGAGTTCATCACCCAGGTCCTTGCAGACGATATCCCCCTTGCCCAGGGCACGGGACGCACGAAGAAGGAATCGGAGTCCAGTGCGGCGAAATGCGCCCTGGAAATGGCACGTGCCGAAGGCGGCATCTTGGCGCTGGTCCGGAAGGCCAAGGCGGCCCAGGGCTGCTAAGGGGCGCCCGTGCATCTCAAATCTCTTGTCCTGAAGGGCTTCAAATCCTTTGCAGACCGAAGCGTCATGGCCTTCGAGCCGGGTATCTCTGCAATCGTGGGACCCAACGGATCGGGAAAATCAAATATCTCCGACGCGGTGCTGTGGGTGTTGGGCGAGCGCAATGCCAGGAACCTGCGCGGCCAGTCCATGGAAGATGTCATCTTCTCGGGCTCTTCTGCGCGCAAACCCCAGGGGATGGCGGAAGTCAGCCTCGTCCTGGACAATTCCGACGGCACCTTGCCGGTCGATTTCACCGAAGTCTCCCTTACCCGCCGTATGTACCGCGACGGCGCGAGCGAATACCTGATCAACGGAACCGTGGCCAGGCGCATGGACGTGCTGGATATCCTGCACGATTCGGGCTTGGGGACCGGGACCCATTCCATCATCGGCCAGGGCCAGCTCAGCTCCATCCTGCAGTCGAAGCCCGAGGACCTGCGCATGCTCATCGAGGAAGCTGCCGGCGTCCTCAAGCATAAGCAGCGCAAGGAAAAGAGCGAGCGCAAGCTCGCCGCGATGGACGATCACCTGACCCGCGTGCGCGACATCGTGTCGGAGGTGAAGCGCCAGATGAAGCCGCTCGAGCGCAAGGCCAAACAGGCGATCGAGTACCGCGATGCTGCCGCCGTGCTCGCCGGCTTGGAATTGCAGCTTGCGGTGGACGACCTGCGCACCCTCCAGGGGCAATGGGATAAGGCGGAATCGGATGAGCATGCGGCCCAGGCGGCCTTGGCTGCGATCCAAGACTCGATCGGGGGGAAGGAAGCGCAGGCTGCGGCTCTGCAAGAACAGCTGCAGGGCATCATTTCCGGGGCGGGGGAGCATTCCCGCAGGCATGCGCGTGCGCAGGCGGCGTTGGGCAAGCTCGATTCCGACATCATGCTCTTCAGGGAGAAGAAACGCGCCGCAGTGGATTACCTGGCGGAGATGAGGATATCCCTGGAAAACGACATGCGGGCTTCGCAAGCGGCGCAAAGCGCCCGCGAATCCGCCGCCGCATCGCTTGCCCAGGCTCAGGCCGCCTGGGAATCCGCCAATCTGGCCAAGTCCAGAGCCCAGGCTCTGCTCGACGGGAAGCGCACCCTCCAGCGCACCCTCCAACAGGAAATCGACGGCCTGTCCCACCGCAGGCGGGACGTCCTTTCCGAGCTGGAGGAGACGCGCCGCCTGCTCGCGCGCACTCGGGAGATCCTTTCGAGCAACCGGGCCCGCACCGAGCTGATCCAGCAGCAGGCGAAGGAGCTGGAAGCGCGCTTGGAGCAGGCGCGCCAGTCGAGCGGGCGGGCAAGCGCGCGGGCGGAGGCGCTCAGGGGCGAGCTTGCCGATGCGAAGGCCGAGGAAGCCATCCTGAGGGAGGAATCGGGCATGGCCCTGCGCCGGCGCGACGAATCGAGGGCGCAGGCGGAATCGATGCGCGAGGCGAGTGCCGCGGCGGGGGCCCATCTGAGGGGCTTGGAGGGCGCATGGAAGAAGCGCCAGGCGAAGAATCCCCTGCGTGCCCTGGGTTTGGAGATCGCAGGGAAGCTGGGCCTTGAGGCGAGCCCCTTGGTCGGCCAGGTCTCGGTCCCGGATGATCTGGAACCCCTCCTCACCCACCTTCTGGGCGAGGATGTGAATGCCCTGGTGGTGGATGGGGCGCACGATGCGCTCTCAATTGCAGGGGAGTTGGATGCGCAGGCACCGGCGGGCCTGCTCACTGTGCTGTACGGAAAAGAGGAGGCGTTTGACCCATGCGGGGAAGGGGAGAGCTTCCTCGATCTGGTGGAAGCCCCGCCCCGGGTGAAGGGCATCCTCTCCGCCATCTTGGGCGATATCAGGCTTTTCGGCAGTCTTTCCGATGCCGCCGCCTTCGCACGGGCCGGCCACGGGGCGATCTGCGCCTGCCGCGACGGTTTCGTCATCTGGCCCGACGGCAAGCTGACTTGCTTCAGGGAGCGCGAGGGCAGCGCATCCGAGCTCGCCGACTACCGCGAGATCGAGAACGCGCGCGCCGAACTGGCGCGGGCCCAGCGTGCCTTCGAGGAGGCGGGAGCGCGTGCCCGGGAAGCCGAAGCGGACCTGCGCCGGGTTCAGGCGAGGGGCCTGGAGCTCTCGCAGCGCCTTGCGCAGTTGAAGGGCGAATCCCAGGCGGCCGATGCCGAGTGCGAACGCGCCCTGAAAGACGGGCAGTCCCTGGAAGCGCAGGCTGCGGGCCTTGAAGAGCAGCGGCGCGATGCCGATGCGATGCTTGCAAGGGCCCAACCGGATGCCGAAGCCCACGAGGCGAAGCTCGCCTTGCTTTCCGAGGAGGCGGAGGGAATCAAGGCGGATTTGGACCGCAAGCGCGCGGAGATATCCCCGGTGCGCGCCGAGGCCGATCGGGCAGCCCAGGACCTTTCCGAGGCGAAGGTGGCCCACGCCTCCGCATCCGAGCGCCTCGCCTATGCCAAGCGTATGCTCCAGGCCTGCGATAGCGATATCCGCAGGGCCGAAGAACAGTCCCGCCGTGCAAAGTCGGGCATTGCCCGCAAGGAGGCCGCGCTTCTGCGGATCGACCCGGTGGTTTCCCTCCTGGTTCGGCTCGCCGACTTGGCGCGGGAGAGGGTCGGGGCCCTCGAGCGGCAGATCACGCGCTCGCAGGGACGTTCCGACGAGCTCAACCGGGCTATCAACGCCTCCCGCGCGGAGCTTTCAGCCGAATACGGGCGCCGTGATGCGCAGGCGGCGCTCCTTGCCGATATCCGCGTGGAGAAGAGCCGGATCGAGCTCAAGGTGGAGTCGGCGGTTTCCGCCATCGTCGACGGATGCGGCGTCCCGTTGGAGACGGCGCTCGATATCCGCTTGGAAGAAGACCGTCCGATTCTGGAAGAGAAGGCGGGAAAACTCAGGCGCAAGATCAAGGGGATGGGCGCGATCAGCCCCGATGCCGTGGAGGAATACGAGCAGCTGAGGCGGCGCTACGAGTACCTGACCTCCCAGCTGGACGACATGCTTTCGGCCAGGCGCTCGCTGACCAAGATCGTGGGGGCGATCGATGCGCGCATGCGCGATGACTTCGCAAGGACCTTCCGGGTGGTGAGCGCGAATTTCCAGGAGGCCTTCGCCTCGCTGTTCCCGGGGGGCAAGGGCGAGCTCGCCCTGACCGATCCCGACAACCTGGAGGAAACCGGCGTGGAGGTGAGCGCGCAGCCTTCGGGGAAGAGGATCCTGAAGATGACGCTCATGTCCGGAGGGGAGAAATCCCTGACCGCGCTCGCCTTGCTGTTCGCCGTCTACAAGACGCGCGCCACCCCCTTCTATATTTTGGACGAAGTGGAGGCGGCTCTGGATGACACGAATCTGCGTCGTCTGGTAGCCTATCTTGATACGTTGAGGAACGACTCGCAGTTCATCGTCATCACGCATCAGAGGAGGACCATGGAAATGGCCGACGTGCTCTACGGCGTCTCCATGCAGGCCGATGGCGTGACCAAGGTGATGAGCCAGCGATTGGATAACGCCCTGCGATATGCGGAAGGATAGCCCATGTGGGAACGATTTAAAGAGGGCATGACGCGCACGCGCCAGCGATTCACCGAGCAGATGAACATGCTGCTCGACCGAGGCCCCGATGTTGACGACGAATTCTGGGACGGTTTGGAGGAAGCCCTGATCATGAGCGACGTGGGAGCGATTACTTCCGCGAACATCGTCTACCGCATGAAGAACGAGGCGAAGCGCCATGCGCTCCCCGATGCCTATGCGGTCATG
>SFII01000166.1 GCA_004555335.1 Coriobacteriaceae bacterium
TCCAGGTGGTTGGTGGGCTCGTCCAGAAGCAGCAGGTCGGGAGCTTCCAGAAGCAGGCGGCACAGCGCGACGCGACGGCGCTCGCCACCGGAAAGCACGCGCACGGGGGCGTCCGGATCGGGGCACTGCAGCGCGTCCATGGCCTGGGAAAGCTGGCTGTCCAGATCCCAGCCGTTCGCGGTGTCGATGTCTTCCTGCAGGCGGCCCATTTCGTCCATCAGCTTGTCGAAGTCGGCATCGGGATCGGCCATTTCCTCGCCGATCTGGTTGAAACGCTCGATCTTCGCGTAGATATCGCCAAAGGCCATCTGGATGTTTTCCAGGACGGTCTTGTCTTCCTCCAGCGGGGGCTCCTGCTGCAGGATGCCCACGGTGTAGCCGGGGGTCAGGCGCGCATCGCCCGCGGAAACCTCTTCCAAACCGGCCATGACCTTCAGCAGGGTGGACTTGCCCATGCCGTTGGGGCCGACGACGCCGATCTTCGCCCCAGGGTAGAAGCTCAGGGTCACGTCGTCCAGGATAACCTTATCGCCATGCGCCTTGCGGGCGCGGTACATCTGGTAGATGAATTCTGCCATGCTAATCGGATTCCTTTTCGCTGTAGTGATTCGCTGAAATCAACAGGCCCGCCTTAGGCACGGACCTGCCCTTCATTGTCTCATGGATTCCCGAAATCGCCTAATCGAAGGGGTTGGCGCTTTCTTCCTGCTTTCTTTCCCTATCTGCCCACTTTCTAACCTTTCTAACCATTCATGGGGAGAAAGCAGGAAGGAGAGGACAGAAGATTCCTCGTTCGGCTCCTGCGCATATCGAGGAAATATGCGAAAGCCCGAGCCGCATGGCTTAGCCGTGCTAGAATTTCAGGGTTGAATGAAGACCCCACCAGCGATCAGATAGGTAGTGAACATGCTTCCCGCATATAGAAAAGCACTGCGTGACCTCTATACCGCCGACGTGAATAAACTGCTTCTTGACCTGCGGGAATACCGAAAGCGAATCAACCGCTTCCTCGTGGAAAACGAAAACTCGCCTGCCCTGCGCCTTCAGCAGGACCGCGCCTTGACCGCATCCACGCTGGCAAGCAGCCGCATGGACGGCAACGACGTTTCCGAATCGCGCCTGATCGAGCTTGCCAAGCAGGACACCGAGCCCACTTCCAACAAGGAACGCGAAGCCATGGGCGCGCGTTTCGCGATCAGCACCGTGGAAGACAACTTCCGCTTCATCCGCGTTTCCACGGGTGCCATCTCGCAGCTGCACAGGGATTTCTTCCGCTATTCCACCGATTCGGACGGCGGCCGCTGGGCCGACAACGATAGCCCTGCCTTCTATGCGGGCGAGCTCAACCGAATGAATGCCCGCAGGTTCGGCGGGGAGCTTGCCACCAAACGCGCCATGCTGCGCGATGCCTGCGACAACTACCGCCAGGCCGTCGCCCGCCGCGAATTCGATCCCCTGGTCGAAGCCTGCATGTTCACCCTCGATGTGCTGAATATCCAGCCTTTCGCAAGCGGCAACGGTCGGCTTGCCCGTCTGCTGTTCCAGATGCTCGCATATCAGAACGGCTATATGGCACCCCGGTATGTGTCGATCTGCGAACGCCTGGAGCGCCTGGGCGAGCAGTTCGAACAGACCGTGGCGGCTTGCCCCCGCGTTGTTCCCGCAGACGCAAGCGAATACGATGCGGAGACCAGCTACGAACCCTTCGTGCTCATGATGCTGGAAGCGCTGCTTGATTGCTGCAGGGAATTCGAAAGCCAGTACAAGCTCGATAGCGTCTCTGTTGACATCCCCGAAGAACCGGAGCCCGTACAGCCCGAACCGAAGGCAAACGGCCCCCGCCGCAGCAGGTTCGACATCAGCCTGGAAGAGCGCCTGGCGCTGCGTGCCGAAATGCAGGCAACCTCGCGCGAGATCCTGCGCAAGGCCGTGAATCCCGCCTTTTCCGGCATCCCGGAGACTCCGAAGGCAGAACAAGCAACTGCAGCCCGACATGCGGTAGCAACCCCCACAGCGCCCGCACCGGTAACAGCACCGGCTCAACCCGCCGCATCTGCCGCAGTTCAGGAAAGCGAAAAGCAGGCTGCAGCACCCGCAGCCGATCCAGCCGACGCCGCAGGCGCCACGGAAGAGAACACCGAAACCCCTACCGGCGCGCAACCCGAAGCGGTGAACGGGAATTCGCCTGCAAACGCACCTGCCGAACAGCCGGAAACCATCCAGGCAGCCGCAAGCGCCCAAACCGAAGAGACGGAGCTTCCAGAAGGCGAGCATACGGGATCGAACGAAGAGGTCGTACGTGCCTTCTTCGACGGCCTGCAAGGCGATGCCGCCAAGAAAGACGTGGTTGCCGCCTGCCCCAACATGAGCGCGAAGACCGTTGAGCGCATGATCCAGAAGCTGTTGGCGGAAGGCTACATCCAGAAGTTGGGTGCCGCCCGTGCTACCACCTACCGCAAGGCATAACGGTCAATACCCATCAACAACAGTCAGGGGCGCTTCGGCGCCCCTTCGTTTGCTGCGGGGAAATGCAAAACAGTTCCCGACATTAATATATCCGAACATGAAGCTTCTCTATCTGAACAATTCGTCATGACTGCCGGTTCGCTCGAAGAATGCAACTTTGCCATTCGACGACCAGATAACAAGCCAGTCGCCCGAATTAGCCGCATGGCATTCATTTCGACCAGCCCAATTTCCAGAGAGCCTATGCATATTATGACGTCGCTTCAATATCTCAATCGATTCAGGCGTGTTCTCCAGTACAAGGTCAATCAGTTTCTGAAGTTCAGACAAATCCCAATTTCGACGTTTTGCCTTCTTCTTCAAATCCCGAGAAAACGCTGCCGAGAAATCAGCGGAAAGGCGCCCCATCACTCCATCGCCGCCGCAATAAGATCAGCTCCGTTATCGAAGCGCCCCTGCCTACCGGAAGCAAGGAAAGCATCACCTTCGGCAATTGCCTCGAGACTTTCCTCATTCGG
>SFII01000167.1 GCA_004555335.1 Coriobacteriaceae bacterium
CCTTTTAAGGCAAGAAGATCTTTGACATATTGACACAAGACAAAACTGTAGATAAGTAAAACTTAAGTTTCAACTTGAGTGAATCAACTTCCCAAAAGAAGAAGATTTCACGAGATACAGCTGAAAGTATGAGCGGTAGTTGTGAAGGTAGAGGAAGAAGGCAGAAGGAAGAAGGTGACAAACCGACAACCCAAAACCAACAACCAACAACCAATAAAAAACACAACAATCATAAAGAAAGTAAGAAAGGGCGCATGGCGGATGCCTTGGCTCATGGAGGCGAAGAAGGACGTGATAAGCTGCGATAAGCCTTGGGTAGGTGCAAATAACCTTTGATCCAAGGATTTCCGAATGGGACAACCCGGCCGTCTGGAGGACGGTCATCCTGCAATAGCAGGAGGCAAACCGAGGGAACTGAAACATCTTAGTACCTCGAGGAAGAGAAAATAAACAATGATTCCCTAAGTAGTGGCGAGCGAACGGGGAAGAGCCCAAACCGGCGTTGTGGCAACGCATCGCCGGGGTTGTAGGACCACGTTGTAGTACATTGAATGTGAGCGGAATGATCTGGAAAGTTCATCCATAGAAGGTGAAAGACCTGTATGCGAAGCATGATATGGCTTAGTGGTATCCTGAGTAACGCGGGACACGAGGAATCCTGCGCGAATCCGCCGGGACCATCCGGTAAGGCTAAATACTCCCATGAGACCGATAGCGAACCAGTACTGTGAAGGAAAGGTGAAAAGCACTCCGATGAGGAGAGTGAAAGAGATCCTGAAACCATGCGCCTACAAGCGGTCGGAGCAGAATTAATCTGTGACGGCGTGCCTTTTGCATAATGAACCTACGAGTTACCATCACCGGCAAGGTTAAGGACTTCAGGTCCCGAGCCGCAGTGAAAGCGAGCCTGAAGAGGGCGTCGAGTCGGTGGGGGTAGACGCGAAACCAAGTGATCTACACTTGGCCAGGTTGAAGTTCCGGTAACACGGAATGGAGGACCGAACCAATAAGCGTTGAAAAGCTTCTGGATGAGCCGAGTGTAGGAGTGAAAGGCCAATCAAACTTGGAGATAGCTCGTACTCCCCGAAAGAACTCCGAATGCTTACGGTCCGCAGTCGTGCAGTAAGGGGGCGGGTGCTAAGGTCCGTCCCCGAGAGGAGAAGAATCCGGACCGCCGTCTAAGGCCCCGAAATCCTGTCTGAGTTAGTCTAACGAAGTCTGGTCCCCGTGACAGCTAGGATGTTGGCTTGGAAGCAGCCATTCATTCAAAGAGTGCGTAACAGCTCACTAGTCGAGGGTCCGGGCATGGATAATAATCGGGTATAAGATTAGAAAAAGTATCGGTAGGGGAGCATACCGTATGCGTTGAATGTGAAGGATGACCTTTGCTGGAGCGTACGGTAAAGCAAATGTAGGTATAAGTAACGATAAGGAGGGTGAGATTCCCTCCCGCCGCAAGACTAAGGTTTCCCGGGCAATGTCAATCATCCCGGGGTCAGTCGGGTCCTAAGTCTCAGCCGAACGGCGAGGGCGATGGCAGAAACGGTCAACATTCCGTTACTACCATGAGGAGCGATGTGGAGACGGAGCAGTGAAACCTCCGCGGACTTACGGAATAGTCCGTTGAAGGGTGTAGGAGTCGATCAGTGCAGGCAAATCCACACTGAGATCCGAACCTGAAAGTACGGCGCCTCCTTCGGGAGGCGCCTGTTCTGCATGGAGGTAATGTACTGGTGCTTTCGTAAGTTACGGTGAATCATGTGAATCGTGGGTGGTTTTCGCGGATTTCATCGGTTGCCACGGCAATGCCGCTTGAATGCTGTCTTGTATGGAATGTCAGGTTTGGGGAGTGGAATTCTGCCGTTACTAAAACCCCAACCCGTGCCTTCGGGTTTATCATGTTGGGTGGCTTATCGGCTTGCGCGGAAAGGTGTCTTCATGGAGTACGAGGGACAGATCTGCAGGGCGCCGCAAGAGCGCGCCTCGTTCATGCTCCCCATCATGGTGGGCTGCTCGTATAACGGATGCAAGTTCTGCAACCTGTTCAGGCATCTGGACTTCCGTGTCCTCCCCCTCGAACAGGTTGAGGCGGAACTTGCGCGCGTCCGTTCGGTCGGAGGAAAGCCCAAGAAAGTATTCCTGGGCGACGGGAACGCCTTCGATCTCCCTATGAGCCACCTGGAAAAGGTAATCGGCCTGATTCACGAATACCTTCCCGATTGCAGCGCGATCAACATGGATGCGACGGTGACGGGAATCGGGCGCAAGACCGACGAGGAGCTGGCGTGGCTTGCCCAGGCCGGCGTGAGCCATCTGTACCTGGGTATCGAAAGCGGTTTGGACGACGTGCTGGAGTTCATGGACAAGGACCACAGGAATGACGGGGCGCGCTGTGCCATCCATCGTATCCAGGAAGCGGGTATGCACTTCGACGCCCACATCATGACCGGTATCGCCGGTGCGGGCAGGGGAGAAGAAAACGCCCGCGCCCTTGCCGCCTTCCTGAACGAAACCCATCCTGCCCATGTGGTGAACTTCTCGCTGTTTCTGCATGAGGAGGTTCCCCTGTTCCAGGAGATACGGGAAGGGCGCTACCGTGCGGCAAGCGAGGGCGAGAATGTCCGTGAGGAAATCCTGCTTTTGCAGCTCCTGTGCGAGGGAATGGACGAAAATCGTCCCATAAAATACGAGGGCTTCCATGACTTTCTGGGTTGCAGGGTGAGCGGCATGCTTCCGAAGGATGGCCCGAAGATGATCGGGAAGCTCGAAAAACTGCTTGCCGACCATCTTGAGGCGGATAAGACCTATTCTTTCGTGCGAGGGGAATGCCCGGTCCTGTTCACGCAAGACGGCAAGGTGATTTATTCCACCACCCTGCCGGGAGAATAGGGCGCAAGGCTTCCGAAAGGGCCGCTGTGCGCAGTCGTATGATGCAAAAAGGGAACGGGCAGGATGTCGAAGGCGAAAAAGCGCAATATCGAGACGACCAAGCTGTTCAGGAACTATCTTGTCCAGCTGTGCCTTCGTGCGGTTTTGCTTTCGGTGGCTGTGGTTTTGTGGTTCACCAGGCCGGATTTGCTCGAGATACGCGGAATCGCATCCAATCCTTCCTCGCATGCGTTCGCAATCGTACTGTTCGTGTTCCTTACGCTGGATTTTTCCACGAAGCTCACGACGCGTTCGAAGATTGCAATCGGTAGCATGAAGCAGTACAAGCATTTCCAGATCCCCACGACAAGGACCGCAGGGAAGGGGGCGGACGAGCTGTTCGATTACTTCCGCTCCTTGGCGGCAAGCGGGGGCGAGCGGCACGCGCAGATGCATTTCCATCCCATCGAAGCTGCACGCGAGGCGCTTTCGGAATTGAGGGGGCAGCTTCGCCAGGGAGGTGCCGATGCCATGGCGGCTGCCAAGCAGACGCTTCGTGATGTCGATGTGCTGCGCCTCCTCCCGTTTTCCGATGACGATTTGGATGTGTCCCAGGAAATCCGTTCGTCCTTCCGGAAGCGGCGCTTGAACGAGGTGGCGGGCGTGATCGTGGCGTGGATCCTTCTGAACGCCTGCATCGCCATGGCACTCTACATCCTGGGCATGCTTGACGAGCGGGCATGCGTCGGTTGGACCTGCCTGTATTTCGTCTTCGACATGGTCTGTGTGGTGTTCTGGTGTCCCCTGCAGCTGCTGTTCATGCGCAACCGCTGCTGCACCACCTGCCAGATATTCAATTGGGATGCGATCATGGCGGTCACGCCCCTCATGTTCGCGCCCTGCTGGTATTCGGCGGTGCTGGTGGCACTTGCCCTGGTGGTGCTGCTCAGGTGGGAAATCAGCGCCTTTATCTATCCCGAGCGCTTCTTCGAGGAAACCAACGCTTCGCTTTCCTGCGCGAACTGCAGAGATAAGCTGTGCAAGCTGAGGGAGCCCATCTTCGAGTCGCTTGCTCCCACGTCCAAGCGCGGCGATATCAAATAGTCCCGAAAATGGAACGACCGGACGGTTTCCCGATCCGGTCGTTTGAGTTTGCGCTTACAGGATGGCCGATGCCGTCCGATAGGTCAAGCGAGTTTGCCGACCTGTTGATTTGCGGTGGCATTCGGCACCGTTTCGATGCATTTCCGCTCCTGAAAACACAGACAGTGGTGGGAAATCGGCTGATTCCCACAATATCTTGCGTCGTTTCGCGTGATAGCGACGCGGGTGGCGCTTGCGGTTTAGCGCTACAGCTTTGCCAGGAAGGCTTCCAGGCGGTTCAGGCCCTCGTTGATGTTGTCGATCGAGCAGCAGTAGGACAGGCGGATGTGGCCTTCGGCCCCGAAGCAGGAGCCGGGGATGAAGGCGACACCGGCTTCCTTGATCAGTCGTTCGCACAGCTCGTCGGAGCCGATCCCGAACTTCTGGATGTTGGGCAGCGCGTAGAAGGCGCCTTCGGGGGTGACCACGTCGAGTCCCATGGCATCGAGACGGTCCAAGACCAGCTCGCGGCGCTTGCGGTAGATTTCCAGGGTCGGTGCAACGTCGGTGGTGAGGGCTTTGGCGGCGGCGTTCTGGACGAAGGAGGGCA
>SFII01000168.1 GCA_004555335.1 Coriobacteriaceae bacterium
CTTTGACGCAAATCCGACAAGATGTCTTGATGACGGCGAAACAGACCGATAAGCCGGGTGTTTCAAAGGTCCCAACCGGCAAGGATGGTGCGCTTTGCCCTGGTTTTAGGCTCATCACTGCGGGTATGCTTACTCGTTAGGCCAAACGACCTGCAAGGAGGGAAGATGAAGCTCCTCGAAGAGCGCATCCGCAAGGACGGAAGAGTAAAAGAAGGCAATGTCCTGAAGGTGGACAGTTTCCTGAACCACCAGATGGATATGGAGCTGTTCGAAGAGATGGCAAAGCAGTGGAAGGCGGACTTCGCCGATTGCCCCATCAATAAGATCCTGACCATCGAGGCGAGCGGCATCGCCATCGCTGCCATCGTGGGGCGCGTGTTCAATGCGCCGGTGCTTTTTGCCAAGAAGAGCCGCAGCGTGAACATCGATGGCTCGGTGTACTGCGTGGAAGTGGAATCCTTCACCCATAAGAACACGTCCAAGGTGATCGTGTCCAAGAAGTTCATCGGACCTGAAGACTACGTGCTCATCGTGGACGACTTCATGGCCAACGGCTGCGCATGCGCGGGTTTGATCCAGATCTGCGAAACCGCGGGTGCGACCGTCGAAGGAGTGGGCATCGCCATTGAAAAGGGCTTCCAGCCCGGCGGTGACGCTCTGCGTGCGAAGGGTTATCGCGTGGATTCCCTGGCTATCGTGGACTCCATGGATCCCGAAACCGGCGAAATCGTATTCCGCAGCTAGGGTGGGCGCCGTGACGGAGAAAGAAGAACTGATCGACGAAACCGTCCAGGCACCCGCAAAGGGTGCGGCGGAAGCAGCGGAGGCGCCGTCCCAGTATGGGCAGGGCGCCTCGCTCAACGACCGCCTGCGCGACTTCTTCGGCAAGGTACCCGTTGCAAGCGCCTTCCCCTATGGCGTGCAGCATGTGCTCGCCCTGTTCGTGGCGAACCTTGCCCCTATTACCATCATCTGCGCGGCTGCGGGCTTCGATGCCGGCATGACCGCGACGCTTATCCAGAACGCGCTCATCGTGGCGGGCATCGGCACCCTGGTGCAGCTGTACGGCATCTGGCGCGTGGGTGCGCGCCTGCCAATCGTCATGGGCGTGAGTTTTACCTTCGTGACGGTGCTTTGCGGCATCGCGGCCAAGTACGGTTATCCCACGGCGGTGGGTGCGGTTATCGCCGGCGGCCTGATCGAGGGCGCCTTGGGTCTGTTCGCCAAGTATTGGAGGCGCTTCATCACGCCGGTGGTTTCAGCGGTGGTGGTAACCTCCATCGGCTTCTCGCTTTTGGGAACGGGCGCGCAGACCTTCGCGGGCGGTGCGGGTGCCCCTGATTTCGCATCCTTGACCAATCTGGCGCTGGGCTTGGTATCCCTGGTGGCTTGCCTGGTATTCCAGTGCTTTTCCAAGGGATTTGCCAAGCAGCTTTCCGTGCTGTTCGGTCTGGGCGTGGGTTATGCGCTGGCGTTGTGCCTGGGCAAGGTGGACTTCAGCGGCTTTGCGGGCATTTCGCCTGTGGCCCTGCCACACATTATGCCCTTCATGCCCGAATTCAATGCGGGCGCCATCGTGACCGTGGTGCTGCTGTACTTGGTGAGCATGGCCGAAACCCTGGGCGACTCCGCGGTGGTGTCCTCGCTCACCTTCGGACGCAATCCTTCCGAGCGCGAGCTTTCCGGCGCGGTTGCGGCGGATGGTTTCACGAGCGTGCTCGCGGGCTGCTTCGGTTGCTCGCCCCTGACCTCCTTCGCGCAGAACATCGGGCTCATCGCCATGACGAAGGTTGTCAACAGGCGTGCAATTGCCTGCGGTGCGGGCATCCTCATCCTGGCGGGTTTCGTACCAGCAGTGGGCGAGGCCTTTGGGTCGGTTCCCAGCGCGGTTCTGGGCGGCTGCACCATCATGATGTTCGGCATGATCTGCGTGAGCGGCCTGCAGATGATCGCGCGTGCGGGCTTCACGCAGCGCAACATGACCATCGTGGCCATCTCGCTTGCGGTGGGTATCGGTTTTTCCCAAGTGGCGGACGTATTCGTGAATTTCCCCGAGCTGTTGCAGAACATGCTGGTGGATAACAGCATCGCGCTGACCTTCATTACCGCACTGGTTTTGAGCGCCCTTCTTCCTAGGGAAGAGGCCGATGGCAAGACCGTTGAACCGGAGATGGAAGCCGCATAAACCAAGACATCATGCATCCCCCTGCAGCACCGGAGCCCAGCACGTCTGGCATGTGCTCAGGAGTGATGCCGCCGATAGCGAAGACGGGTATTCGTACGGCTCGGCAGGTTCGAGACAAGAAGTCCAGGCCGGCACCTTGCTTGCCCGGTTTGCAATCGGTTTCGAAGATGGTCCCCAACACGATGGATGTGGCTCCCAGATCGCAGGCTAGGCGCGCTTCGGCCGCGCTGTGGCACGATACGCTGATTTTTTCGAAGGCGGCAAGCGGATTGCCGCCTTCGTTGCGTTCTGCATCATGAAGCGCTTGCAGCTGGGAGATACCCAAGTGGATGTTGGGGCAGCCCAGCTGGCGTGCGACTTTCAGATAGTGCCCGTGCAGGTAGCAGGGCACGCCCGCACCTTCGCAGAGGGGGATAAGCTTGCGGGCGAGCGCGCGGTATTCGCTTTCCAGCAGGTCCTTCTCGCGCAGGATGACTGCATGGGGGCGCGCTGCGAGCACGGTTTCCATCTGCTGTAGGAAAGGGCGCGAGCACAGGTGGCGGTTCGTCACCGCGATGGTGCGGTGTAGGACGCGTTCGGGTGATAGGAGCGCTTGCTGCCCGTCTTCCTGGTGAATGCCGTCTTCGGCTATGCCTACCGCATCCTGCGGGTGCCTCGGGTTTTCGCAGCGTTGCCTTTCGCTCCGTTCGCCTATCCGGAGCCTGTTTGCCCTCCGGTTGCTTTCGTTTTCCTGCCTGTGCATTGCGGTTCGCCCATTACACGTATATATAGTCGTTCAG
>SFII01000169.1 GCA_004555335.1 Coriobacteriaceae bacterium
ACGCCGCTCAGGTAGATGAATCCCCTGCGGTTATGCGCACGTAGGATGACCTCGTTGGTGACGCCCATTTCCTCGATGATATCCATCATGTCATGCCAGCGGTCGAAAGGCAGCATGGTGCTATTCACGGCGACCGAGCGGCTCTTTTCCTCGGTTTCTTCGCGGTAGCAGTAGAAGGGCTTGTCCAGGTAAGCGATCCTTTCTGCTTTCAGCATGGTTTCCATGAGGAAGGGGTTGTCTGCCCAGCCGGCGCCGGGAATCGGCTTGAAGCGGATGTTGTTGGCATCCAGGAAGTCCTTGCGATAGATCGCCGACCAGATGGAGGGGTGATGCTCGAGCAGGTGGATGCCCTCTTCGATGCGGAAGAGGGTGTCGTGGGGGACGCGGCCGCGATAGCTGCAGTTGATGATGGTCTGTTGGGGGGTGTCCGGATCGATGACCCTGAGGTAGGGGGTCTTGACGATATCGGGCTCCTCTTCGAAGCGGCTTGCATACGAGGTCATGGCCGAATACATGCCCGGGCGAATCCAGTCATCGGGCTCGATGATGGAAATCCAGTGCCCGCGAGCTTCTTCGATACCGCGATTGCAGGTTGCCCCGTAGCCTTCGTTGGGTTTGTCGATCACGCGGATCTTGCTGTTGGCGTTTGCGTATGCCTGCATGATGGAAAGCGAGTCGTCGGTGCTTCCGTCGTTCAGGCAGATAACTTCCATGCCCGGTTGGTTCTGGCACAGGATGGAGTCCAGGCACTGTTCCAGGTAAGGTGCTGCGTTGAAGATCGGTACGATTACGCTGATGCTTTTTTCCATGACCCTCCTCGGTACGGGATCGTCGGTTTCTATGATGATACCATGCGCTGTTTTCATGTCCGATGGAGCTTGTCCGGCTTGCTTGGGGGCTCCTGGTATAATGAGCGGTTGAGTTTCGTCCGAAATGAAAGGGAGTCGCATGACGGTGTTTCGCTGCATGGTTGTGCTCGCTGTGGCTTTCGTGGTCACGCTTGCCGCCGTTCCCTTGGCGAAACGTATCGCGGTGCGTATCGATGCTGTCGATTATCCCAGCAACCGGCGCGTCAATTCCGCTGCCGTTCCCCGATGTGGGGGCATCGCCCTGTTCTTGGGCATTGTTGCGGCGGCGCTTGCCTACTGCATCGGCGTCAGGTTCTTCGGCTGGCGGCTCAACAACCTCTACATCATCCGCGATGTGGACTATATCCTGTTGTATCTGGGCGTGGCCACTGTTTTCACCGTCGGGTTAGTGGACGATATCACCCAGCTTTCGGTGAAGCCCAAGCTTCTGGGGCAGGTGGTGGCATGCTCCCTGGTTGCGGCGTCGGGAGTGACCATCACCGCTTTCGAGCTTCTGGGTTCCGATATGCTCGCATGGCTCGATTACCCGCTCACTGTTGTTTACCTGCTCATTTTCGTGAATGTCACCAATCTCATTGACGGATTGGATGGGCTCGCCGCGGGTGTGGTGGCTATCGTGTCCCTGGGGATGTTCTACCTCATGCTTTCGCGCGGGGCATATTCCATCGCCCTTGCCTGCCTGGCGATCGTGGGTGCCTGCCTGGGTTTCTTGCGTTACAACTTCCATCCTGCAAGTGTGTTCATGGGCGATTCCGGCTCGATGCTGCTGGGGCTTGCCGTGGGCATCGTGTCCGTGCTGGGCGTGGTACGCGGGCAGAGCTTCACCATCATGTTGGTTCCGTTGCTTATGGCAGCGGTTCCCGTGCTCGATACCGTATCGTCGATCGTGCGCAGGCTCCGCTCGCATACATCCATCGGCACGGCGGACATGGGGCATATCCACCACAGGCTCATGAAGGCGGGCTTGGGGCAGTTGCGGTCTGTGCTGGTGTTATGGACCTGCACCGCGGTGCTCGTGTGCGCTGCCTGCATCATGGATTCGCTGCCGACCGTGGTCAACTGGGTCGTCCTTGCGGTGCTTGCCATCCCCACCTTCTTCGTTATCTTGAAATTCGGTCTGTTCAGGCCGGTATTACGCCATCACTACGACAATAAGGGCCGGTTCGGACCCCGCCGCCCGCGGGAAAGGCGGTAGGTGCGATGAGCGACGAACTGGAGAAGAATATCCCGTCCGACCAGGGCGCATGCGAGCTTGAAGGCGATGTCCGCCTTGATGCGCTTGCCGGGGAGGCGCATTCCGAAGACCGCGCCGTCGAAGGCGACGGGTCATCTGCAATGGCCTGCGTCGGCGGGTCCCCCAGCGACCGTGTCCCTATCGAAGAAGGTTCCGGTAGCCAAGGCTTTGAAGATGGGCAGGTAAGCCGTGCGCGCGTGCAGAACAGGAGGGCGGCGATCGCAGTTGCCATCATGGTGCTTATCTCCGCTGTGCTGATCGGCGGCGTGAAGCTGATGTATTTCGTCGCAGAGCGCGCAAACGAGCCTGCGCAGGTTGGAACGGTGGTTCCCGCCGCAATCCAGCGTGCGCACGAAATCAAGGCCGAGGTGGAGGGAACCGAGCCCGCCGAACCCTTCTATGTGCTTCTGATCGGGTCTGATTCCCGCAAGGGCACCGCCCTCTATACGGGCAAATCCGATTCCCATGCCCAGGTTGATCAGCACAGCGATGTGATGACCCTGCTGCGCGTGGATCCGGTCAACTATGTGCTCACCTTCGTTACCATCCCCCGCGACACGCAGCTGGAAGGGGAAAACGGCAAGATCTGCGATAGCCTGAAAGACGGCGACCCTAACATCACGGTGGAAGCGGCCGAGAAACTGACCGGCGTGCATATCGATTACTACATGATGGTCGGATTCGTGGGGTTCGAGGACATGGTCGATGAGATGCTGGGCGTCAAGGTCCATGTACCCGTGGCAGCCTCGAGCATCGATCCGAAAACCGCGAAGCGGGTGTCCATTTCCCCTGGTGACGATAAGACGCTCGGTGGT
>SFII01000029.1 GCA_004555335.1 Coriobacteriaceae bacterium
CCTGCATTCCGCCCATTTCCTTCAAGGACGTGGCTCAGATCCAGGCGACGCAGAACTTCAAGAATGCTGCTCGCTATGATTTGGAAACCGTCAAGATCGTTGCGCCGGATGGCAGGGTGTGCAGTGTCGCGCAGGCCGCGCGCAACAGTATCAGCATGATGAGGGAATTCTACGATGAGCTGGGTATGCTCGATGAGGAAGAAGCGGGTTTCACCATCGCCCAGATCATCGATTTCCAGTATCAGAAGTTCATCGATCCTGAAAACCGTTATGCGTGGAAGATCCGCAAGCAATTCCAGGACGACTTCGTGCAGCAGGGCTTAAGGCTTTCCGCCTCCTACCAGCGTAAAGCGCTTGAAGAACGATAAACAGGCTGCTGAACCTGCCCGCACTTTTGTTGCATCCGAGCGCGCTTCCAAGCGGGAGCGCGCTTCTTTGAACCTGTAGATCCGCAATGCATGATCGCATCCGATGAAAGGGAATCTGTGCCGTTTTCGATAGAGAGAAACGATTTAGCAGCTGTAAGCGCCGACGCTATCGTGGTGGCGGCAAACGAGCATCTGCAGATTACCGGAGGCGTGGGATATACGGTTGCACTTGCTGCCGGCTTGAAAGAAGTGCAGGCAGCTTGCAATCAAATCGGTTTCTGTCCTTGTGGTTCTGCTGTGGCAACGCCCGCCTTCGCGCTCGATGCGAAGCAGATGATCCATGCAGTCGGACCCCAGTGGAGTAGAGGAAGCCGCAACGAAGAGCTTGTGTTGCGTAACACTTACGATTCTGCTTTATCCTGCGCCTTGGATTTTGGAGCCAAGTCCATTGCGCTCCCCCTCATTTCGGCGGGAACTTACGGATTTCCCGCCGATATCTCGCTTTCGGTTGCGCGAGAAGCTATCAGGGAATTCCTCGACATCCACGAAGATGTGGATGTCAGGCTCGTGCTGTTCAGCCGGGAAGCCCTTGCGGCAGGCATTTCCGCGTATCTGGACATCGTCGAATACATCGATGACCATTACGTATCCGAGCTCTCCTTCGATTGGTGCGCGTCGGGTATCACCGAGGAAGATCGTCAACGCGAACATGCTGTATCCCAAAGGCCGCGATTTGCCGAAGGCCTTCGTGAACAGGGCGCACGCGTTGCAGAAAAGATCTCGCATTCTTTGGGAAGTACTCACGCGAAAAAGCGCAGGCAGGATGCGGAGATCCTTCCTTCGGGCATCCCCGAAGGTTTCCAATCCCCTCTTGCGGCGGGTGCACTCCCCTCTTCGCCGCAGCTGGAAGACCTGCTGTCTTCCTTGGACGCTTCGTTTTCCTCGACGGTGCTTGCGCTCATCGATGAGCGCGGCATGACTGATTCGGAAGTGTATAAGCGCGCGAATATGAGCCGCCAGCTGTTCAGCAAGATCCGATCGAACCCCGGCTATCAACCTTCGAAGAAGACCGCTCTGGGTTTGGCCGTAGCTCTTGGTTTGAATGTGGAAGAAACGCAAAGCCTTCTTTCCCGAGCGGGCTTCGCCTTATCGCGGAGCAGCAAGGCGGACGTTATCGTGGAGTACTTCATTTCCCGCGGGAATTACGACATCTTCCAGATCAACGAGGCCCTCTACGCCTTCGACCAGCCTCTTCTGTAGCCCGAGGATATGTCAACCGTCGGTTTACCATTGCAAGCGCCCTTCCGCGTAAAGTTCCAACCATCGAAACGGGGTGATTCGAATCCCCCAACCAAGAGGAAGGAACAGTCATGAAGAAGGGTTTGACCGAACTGGTTTTCATCATCGATCGAAGCGGATCCATGCAGGGTTTGGAAGACGATACCATCGGCGGCTTCAATGCGACCTTGGAAGCGCATCAGAAGGAGGCCGGTGAAGCCCTGGTTACCACGGTGCTCTTCGACAACGTGGTCGAAACCTTGCATGATAGGCTGGCAATTTCGGAAGTGGCCCCGATGACCAGAGACCAGTACTACGTCCGTGGATGCACTGCATTGCTCGATGCTGTCGGTAGTACGGTCGAGCATATCGGGAAGATCCACAAGTACCTGCCCGAAGACCACGTACCCGAGCATACCATCGTGGTTATCACCACCGACGGTATGGAGAATGCAAGCAGCAGCTTCACCTATCCGCAGGTCAAGGCTCTCATCGAGGCGAAGAAGGAACAGGGCTGGGACTTCCTCTTCCTCGGAGCGAATATCGACGCCGCCGCTGAAGCGGAATGCTTGGGAATCAATAGCGACTTTGCTGCAACCTATGTTGCAGATGCTGCCGGCACCCAGGCCATGCATGTATCCCAAAGAAACGCGACAATTGCTATGCGTGCTGGACATTGCGCACCGGGTGGAGCATGGAAACAGGAAATCGACCAGGATATGAATCGACGCAAGAAGTCCATCTTGAATCCCAGTGAAATCGTGAGCAAGAAGAAGCGCTGGCCTTTCAAGAAGAACTAATATTCCTCGATGATTTCGATTTCGCTCCAAGGACCTTCGGTGTTCGAGAATCGCAGATGAGCCTCGCCGATGATGTGTCCGTTTGACTCGAAACGTTCCTTACGTTCATCATGCATGCGCTGGGCTTCCAGGATGAAGGTGTCGAACAGGTTGCCCATGGACTTCTCGCCGCTGAAGTATTCGGGATGCCACTGAACGCCGATCATGAAGGTATGGCGCAGGGATTCGATGGCTTCCACAAGGCCGTCTTCGCCGAAGGCGGCCGCCTGGAAGCCGGGAGCGATATCCTTGATTCCCTGGTGATGCATGCTGTTCGTGGGAAGATGCTTGGTATGGAGCACCATGGCAAGCTTGCTGCCGGAAACCAGTTCGACAGAATGGCTGGGGAAGCTGTAGTCGGACTTCTGCCAATGCGAGACGGTCTTTTTCGGTTCCAGGTCTTCGCATTCGGGTTTTCCACCGGGAGCATCGGCGGGAATATGGGCAAGCTGCTCTTTCCCGTCGATTAAGCCCGCAAGCTCGGGCTCCAGTGCCCCACCTGCCGTTCGCTGCGCCTCTTCTTTGGCCATAGCCAAACGGGCATTCGGGCAGGCATCGGTTCCTGCAAGCTCGCACATGGGATTGGTGCACTCGTGTTCGGTGAACTGATCGGCAAGATCCTGGTAGAGCGTGCCGCCGAAGTGGACGTTCATCATCTGCATGCCACGGCAGATGCCGAGTACGGGAACGTCGAACTTGTCGGCGTAGTTCAGGATGAGGCTTTCAACCTCTTCGCGTTCTGGGGTGAATTCGCTCAGGTTTTCGTTGTCCCCTACCTGACCGTAGCGGCTCGGATCGATATCCTGGCCACCGCTCAAGATGAATCCGTCGATCAACCCGAACAGGCTCTGGTATACGCCGACGTCTTTGGTGAGCGGCAGAATCAGGGGGACGCCGCCGCTTTCCATAATCGCATAGGGATAATAGTCAGAAATTCGCAAAATGTATTCTTTAGGAAGCTGGGTGGGTACGATTCCGATAACCGGACGCCTGCGAAGTCGTGACATGGATTACACCTCATATGCTGTTAACGAACTGCGTTTGCTAGCTTGGCACGCACTTGAGGGATATGACCTGTGATTCAGAAAAGTTTTCTAGTGCGAAACCTTTTCTATGATATCCAAAGATTGCCTGGTCAAACGCGAAAGATCATATTCATCGGCGGAAAGCCAGTGAATACGTAGGTCTTTCCTGAACCAGGTTCTTTGGCGTTTCGCATAGCGATGGGTCGAGATTTTGATGCTCGCGATCGCTTCTTCCAAGCTGCATTCGCCGTCCAGGTATGCAACGATTTCCTTGTACCCGATTGCATGCTGGGCGGTTAATCCCTCGCGGAAACCCTGGGAAAGAAGCCCACGCACCTCTTCGACTAAACCTGCGGCGACCATCTTGTCCACACGACGGTCGATACGGGCGTTCAGGATTGCGGGCTCGACCTTCAAGCCGATGAAAGTCGCAGGATAATGCTGCGGGATCTTTTGGAAGGCCTCTTTCTGCTTGCTGTAGGATGTGCCATCAGCGAGCAGCTCGAAGGCCCTGATCACGCGCTTGGTATCATTCTCGTGAACCACTTCTGCAGATGCGGGATCGACGCGCTTCAATTCTTCCCAAAGCGCATGGGGGCCGATTTCTTCCAGCAACCGGGAATACTTTTCTCGAACAGGGTTGTCGTCTTGGTCGCCGGCGGGAAAGACGAACTCGTCGATGAGCGCACGGATGTAGAAGCCGGTACCGCCGCATACCACAACCGCTTTTCCCATGGCGAGCTGTTCGTCGATGAGCTTCCTTCCGTATTCCTGGAAGACTGCCACCGAATACGATTCACCGGGATCGGCAAGGTCTAACCCGCAATGGGGCACGTACTGTTCATGAGACAGGAGCTTACCGGTACCGATATCCATACCTCGGTATATCTGCATGCTGTCTGCGCTCAGGACGCAGCCGTTCAGTTCACGGGCGATTTCCTGTGCTAGGTCGCTCTTTCCAGACGCAGTGGGTCCCACGACCACGATAAGCCGCGATGATTCAAGGGTATCGTCCATGGGTCCTACTTAGCAGCGCCTGCCGGAAAATCGAGGAGCTGGCCCTTGAGATACCAGGTCAAAGCCTCTTCTACCTTTACAGGTAGGATCTGACCCTTCAGTTGGTCGATATCCACGCCTTCGGGGATTTCGGCATGCACGGTTTGATTGCGCGGGCTTCTACCGGAAACCATCAGCGTGTCACGCTTGCTGGATCCCTCGATGAGGACCGGTACGACTTCGCCCAGTTGCTGTTGGTTTTGCCTGTACGCGCTTTCCTGGACTATTTCCACCAGTCGGTCGAATCGGTCCTGGATCACCTCGCGGGGGGTGTCATCGGGCATCTTTGCCGCAGGGGTACCCTCGCGCTTGCTGTATATGAAGGTGAATACCTGCGAGTAATCGACCTGGCGCACAAGATCGGCGGTTGCTTGGAAATCTTCTTCGGTTTCGCCGGGGAAGCCGACGATGACGTCAGTGGAAAGCGCGATTCCCGGGCAAGCCTTGCGCACTTTCTCGACCAGCTGCAGGTAATGCTCTGCGGTGTAACGGCGGTTCATTGCCGCAAGGATGCGGTCGGAGCCGCTCTGCACGGCAAGATGGAGCGCGGGCATGATGTTCTCATGCATGGCGAACCGCTCGATCACCTCGTCGGTAAGATCCTTGGGATGGCTGGTAACGAAGCGGATGCGCTCGATACCGGTTGCCGCAACCTCGTCCAGGACCTGCGCGAACTTAGGTTCGCCATACAAGTCGCGACCGTAGGAATTGACGTTCTGCCCCAGGAGGGTGATTTCCTTGACGCCTTCATC
The DNA here is from genome assembly GCA_004555335.1 of Coriobacteriaceae bacterium. Lineage (GTDB taxonomy): Bacteria > Actinomycetota > Coriobacteriia > Coriobacteriales > Eggerthellaceae > W1P20-047. The sequence continues at coordinate 5,319 of SFII01000029.1, forward strand.
AACGAAACGTTGCGCGGTGGCCACGACTTCTTCGAGGGGTCTGCTGATTTCGTGGCCGCGTACATAGGGCACGATGCAATAGGTGCAGAAGTTGTTGCAACCGACAGAAATGGGCAACCAAGCAGCCCAGGGATGCTCGCGATGCTCGGGCAGGTCGTCGTGGAATTCGGCGCGTCCTTCAACGATCTGGGACTGCTTCGAACCGGTTTCGATAGCTTCGAGCAACAAGCCCGGCAGTGCTTCCGTATTATGGGTACCGAAAACGACATCGACATGACGGAGTTTCTTCTGGAGGTTATCTCCGTCGCGCTGGCCGATGCAACCTCCGATGGCGACATAGCGCTTGGAGAAAGGGGTTCCCTTGCGAAGAGGAAGATTCTTCATGGAAGCGACCTGCCCCATCAAACGCTCGTCTGCCTTTTCCCTGACGCAGCAAGTGACGAAGATACTGATATCGGCTTCCTGATTGGTTTCGACAGGAATGCTACCCAGTTGTTCAAGCATACCCGCAATCTTTTCGGAGTCATGCTTATTCATCTGGCAGCCGAAAGTCGTGATGCAGAAGGTGGTATTGCTGAGCATGTTCGGGCGCCTTTATTCCTCTATCTGATTGACCGCCACGCCAAGTGTGCTGCGCGGCTCGATTGCGAAACGGATGGCAGTGCGATATTCCCCATCGATGACGATGTCCGCAAAGCTAGGCGTGCAGACGATTTCGATTCCAACAGGCGAAAGGAAGCCGCGGGATATGGCGATAGCCTTGACCGCTTGGTTCACGGCACCAGCGCCTACAGATTGGATTTCGACCTGGGTGCCGTCTTTGATCATTCCCGCGATTGCGCCTGCCACAGAAGCTGGGGAAGATTTCGAAGAGACTTTGAGGAAGCCTTTTACCGGCTCCATCTCATGACTTGATTCCATGCATTCATCCTTTGATACGAATAGTGGTCTGTTTATGCTGCGTTTCATGCATCGATTGGATTGATGCAAATCTCAGCGTATTTTACTTCTCTCTGCCAAATCAATCAAATAGCTGGGATTCTTTCATATTCCCGACACGTGGACATTGCTACAGAAGAGGTTCGATCGGAATGCTGATGGTCAATTTTCCCTTGCAGATCTTGGTCTCGACTTCCACATCGGATTCCAGGTAATAGGCCCTGGCCAGTTCGTTGAAGGCTTTCTTAACCGACGTGCAGAATCTGCTTCGATCTTCTTCGGACATGCGTATTGTCGCAGTGTCTTTTTTGCAAAGGTGTTCGAGAGTGAAGGCCTCGTTGTGAGTTCCGCCCTTCCCTGCCTTCTTGTTTATTGGGGAAGATATCTTTTTGAAAGCGTCGATAGCAGGAGAAATCTCCCCATTCATGATCCTTCGGGCAGTGCGGGCGGAAAGTGGAAGCCCAAGTGTTTCGGCGATTCGGGAGAATTCTTCGGGGGTGGCTGCTAGAGCTATGCGATCGCACACGTCGAACTCATCCGGATCGTGTGAGAAGACCATTTCGGATTGGGTGAGGCTGTCTTTAGCATGGAGCCAGAGCGCACAAGCGATTTCTGCTGGTGAGCCATAGAAGACGTCGCAATCCCTGCGTTCTATATAGGCGAATTCCAATACCGTCCTGTTGATGTTCTTGGGCCCGCGAACGGTTACCGTTCCAGTGTCGTCTTTCGAGAAGACCGGGAATGTGCTCTGATCGCGTTTCTCTCCCAACTTGGTGGTAGATGCCTCGACGTGAATGGAGGTGCCGCCATGCAGCTTGCTGCACATAACTTCTGCCCTGTCGGCATTGGTTTTGATTGCGAAAAGCGCCATTCCCCTACCATGGACGCCCCACAAGTCCATACGCATGGTGTCGAGCTTGCTTGTAACGCGCGCTTCGAAGATGCGGGAAAGCATGCTTGCAGGAACACCGCAACCGTCGTCGAGAATCGTGATATTGCGAACTTCGCCTTCCTTCCAGCTGGCAACATAGATCCGCTTCGCTTGGGCATCTCGGGAATTGCGGAGCATCTCGATGACGATGTCCTCGCTCTTGCGAACGTCATGTTTTGCTTGGCGGCGCTCTGCCTCTTCGCTCCGTAAACGAACGAAGCCATCCCCGAAGTCTTGTTCGACTCGGAGATGGCTTTCGCCGGTTACCTTTTCTATGAATTGCTGAAGGCTATCGGTCATGGACCTACGGTTTATTTGGCGACGCCGATTGCACGGCTTTCGCGGATAACGACGACCTTGACCTGTCCAGGATATTGCATTTCATTTTCAATGCGAGAGGCGATATCGTGGGCCAGAACCACAGTCTGGGCTTCGTCGACTACTTCGGGTTCGACCATGACGCGAACCTCGCGGCCTGCCTGGATGGCGTAGGTGCGTTCGACGCCCTTGTAAGAGTTTGCGATCTCTTCCAGCTTCTCAAGACGCTTGATATACGCATCAAGGGTTTCCTTGCGGGCGCCGGGACGTGCTGCGGAAACCGCGTCGGCAGCCTGAACCAGAACGTCCAAGACACTGTTGGGGTCGGTATCGTTATGGTGTGCTTCAATCGCATGCACGATTTCGGGGCGCTCGCCGAACCTGCGGGCAAGGTCGGCACCGATGACCGCGTGGCTGCCTTCGACTTCCTGGTCGACTGCCTTGCCGATGTCATGGAGCAGGCCGGCGCGCTTTGCGGGAATGGGATCCAATCCAAGCTCGGAAGCCATGACGCCTGCGAGATAGCAGACTTCCAGGGAGTGGTTCAGTACGTTCTGGCCGTAGCTGGTGCGATACAGCAAGCGGCCGAGGGTGTATACCAACTCAGGGTGCAGATCGTGGATGCCGGCATCGAAGGTTGCCTGCTCGCCAGCTTCGCGTACCTTCTGGGTAACATAGGCTTCGGCTTTCTTGAACATTTCCTCGATGCGGGCGGGATGGATTCGACCGTCGGCAATGAGGTTTTCCATGGTGACACGGCCGATTTCGCGGCGTACAGGGTCGAAGCAGCTGACGGTAACGCACTCGGGGGTGTCATCGATGATCAGATTGGTGCCGGTGAGCTGTTCGAAGGAGCGGATGTTGCGTCCTTCGCGGCCGATAATGCGGCCCTTCAGGTCGTCGGAAGGAATCTGGATGGTGGTTACCGTGACCTCTGCGGCATGATCTGCTGCGACGCGCTGAATCGCAAGGGAGAGGATCTCGCGTGCATTCTTGTCGGCTTCGGCCTTGGTACGAAGTTCGGACTCGCGGATAATCGCTGCAGATTCGTGGGCTACCTGGTCCTTCAGGGTGCTCAGCAGCTCGGCCTTCGCCTCTTCGGAAGTAAGGCCTGCGACCTGTTCGAGCTTCTGATTGATTTCGTTGTTGCGGGCTTCAACCGCTTCCTGGGACTTGCGCAGGCGCTTTTCGCCTTCCTGCAAGTCGCGATTACGCTTGTCGACCTGACCCTGCATGCTGGAAAGCTGGTGCTCGCGGTTGTCGAGCATCTCCCCGCGATGATCCAGGTTCTTCTCGCGCTTGTTCAGTCGTTCTTCATTTGCGCGAACTTCCTTCAAGCGCTGCTCGCGCTCTTCTTCGATGGACTGGCGCATCTGGAGGGCCTGGTCCTTTGCCTCGACAGCTGCCTCATGCTTGATGGTTTCGGCTTGAAGCTTGGCGGTGTCGATAAGAGACTGGGCTTCCTGTTCTTTCTGCTGGTGAGCCTTCTTTCCTAACAGATGATTGATCAAAAAGCCGATCGCAACACCTGCCGCAAGGCCGCAAATCACATAAACGATAGTCATGCATACCCCTTAGCAATTGGTCGGTAACGTCTTTGGGCATGAAAAAAGCCCCTTGTGTGCAAAACAATGGGCATGAGAAGGCGCAATACGCCTAAGAATAAGAATATTGAATTCTATTTATTCAAAAACCCCATATAGGGTATGGCATTCTCATGCGAACACAATAATATGCGAATTCCTGCATATCCGCGGCAGAAACTTCAAAAGTTCCACTAATGGGTTACCTAACTGAAGGAAGTCCTGATGAATCAATGAAATGACAGCTTCTAGAACCAGGTATCAAGGTGTTCCGGGGGGCTCGGATATCAGTGCCTTTACAGATAATCCACAGAATGCCATATCGCTAAATCAGCCCCGCCTGGTAGGGTCTGCTGCATCGAGGTGCCGATAAGGGGCATTGCTTCGGACAGAGGGGGCAGATGCCGTTTGACCCATCTGCGTGCTCGGAACCCTCGTTGGGCGAAGGGGTTTCCTGAGGTTGGGGGGATTCTGCTTCAGGCGATGAATCATCGGTTCGGTCGGTCGAGCTGTTTCCAGATTCACTTTTCGGGGCGCCTTCATTAGGGCTGTCGTCCCCTATTGATCTTTCTCCGGGCGCTGGATCTGCGTCAGAGGAGCTATCGGCATTCGATGCGTCCTGGGAAGAGGCGTCATTCTGTTCGTCCAATGATTCGAAGCTCTTGTTGATTCGGCTTATAGATTCAGAGGCATTGGAGCAAAGAACCGCAATTGCAACACCTGCGAGCGCTCCGATGCTAACGCTTATCGCATAACGTCGCTCGGGGTTGTAGGGAATCTTGAAGCAGTTGAAGATCATGGCCCAATGCACGGCAATATGAATGATGGTTAGCATGCAAATGGCATACGCGCTTGCAGAATGGACGCAGGTCCAGAATCCCGAATTGTTGAGCTGCGCCAAAGGTAACCCTGCATCGTGAAGAATGGTGCTGATAATCAGGGAACTCACCACCATGGCTGCAAATGCAGCGAATAGCACAAGGGAAATGAGCGCCTTGACCAAATTGAGCTTTCTGAGCCTGTTCGATCGTGCTCCTCGACAGGCAGCGCGGATCCATTTGCGCTCGAGTGCCAGATGCGCAATAAGCAGAATGACAAGCGAAAACCCCAAGATCTCATGCACGAAAATGCCGGTCACTTGTATCAACATCTCAGCAATGATGATCGCACCGAGAACGGCATCAAGGAAAAGCCGTATTTTCAGCTTCCTCATCATGACCTCCTCTCAGTAGCTCGGGCAGCCATTATACGGAATCAAGCTGAATGACGGCTTGAAGAAGATGCCTAGAGGGGTTTGACGTGAATTTCGATACCTTTCAACCATTCGAACACCCATTGATGGAATGCAAAGCGACATTTTGAAAAACCCGAACCATCAATATGGATGCGGGTGGAAATTTCGGGTAACCAACATTGAATGAAAGTGATGGCTTCCGTAGCGAATAGCAGAACCCCACAATGTGGGGTTCATTACCAATAGCTATGATCAAGACAACCGATGAGATGGCTATCTTAGTCCCAGATGCCGGAATCTTTCATCCAACTCCGTGCGGCTTCACGGGCGACTGAAGCGGAATACCCCCGTTGCGCGAGCTTTCGATAGGCACTCGCATACAAGTCTTTCGCACGGGGAGGATGCGTCTGAAGGAAGCTGATCGCCGATTCTAGTTGATCGCATTCGGAAAGCCCGTATTCAGAAGGCCATCCCTCAAGGCATTCCACATCGAAGCCGTGTTTTACGGAAAGTTCGCGCTGAATCCAAACACGGCCCTTCCCCGCCGCAACCTTCGTTCTTACGAAGCAATCGGCAAAACGAGCATCATCGACAAGTCCGCATTCGGTTGCACGGTCGATTGCCGCTTGGACTTCTGCTGGGGAATATCCATCCTTCAGCAGGCGGTCGTTAAGCTCAGCGCAAGAACGATCGCGAACAGAGCACAAGTGGACAAGTGTGGAAAACGCCGGCTTCTTGGACTTCTCGGGTATTTCGCTTATGCAGGAGTTACCATTTTCGTAGGAGTCGAGATTTCCCTGCTTGCTCTTAGGATAGTTTTCTGTGCTTCTTCCCTGGCGACACTTGGAATATTGCTTCCGACGTGGCCTTGCGCGACCCTCGTCAGGATCGAACGAGGATACAGAACGAGAGACCTGCTCGCTTCCGTTGGTATAGCAAGGCATTGCTACTTCTTACCCTTGCCGGGCTTGGGCGCCGGGGTGAGTTCGGAACCTTCGGTCTGATTATCGGAATCGACGACCATATCGTATTCTTCGCGAACCTTCGCTTCTAATTCATCGCGAAGCTCCGGATTGTTCTTCAGGGTCTGCTTTGCGGCTTCACGCCCTTGGCCAAGGCGTTCTTCCCCGTAGGTATACCAAGCACCGCTCTTTTTTGCGATACCGCATTCGACCGCCATATCCAGGATACAACCGATTTTGGAGATGCCTTCGCCATAGATAAGATCGAATTCTGCCTGACGGAAGGGAGGGGCAACCTTGTTCTTTACAACCTTGGCGCGCACACGATTACCGACCGTTTCACCGTTGATCTTCACGTAGTCGCACTTACGGACGTCGATGCGCACGCTACTGAAGAACTTGAGCGCACGGCCACCCGGAGTGGTTTCCGGATTACCGAACATGACACCGATTTTTTCACGCAATTGGTTGATGAAGATGCAGGTGGTATTCGACTTGGACAGGGAACCTGCAAGCTTGCGGAGCGCCTGGCTCATAAGTCGTGCTTGAAGACCAACGGTGGTTTCGCCGATTTCGCCTTCGATTTCGGCTCGGGGCGTCAGTGCAGCAACCGAGTCGATAACCACGCAATCGATAGCTCCGCTTCGAACGAGCATGTCGCAGATTTCCAGTGCCTGCTCGCCGGTGTCGGGCTGACTGATCAAGACGTCATCGATGTCTACCCCCAATCGAGCGGCATATACGGGATCGAGCGCATGCTCCGCGTCGATGAAAGCAACGATGCCACCCAAGGCCTGCGCTTCTGCAAGAATATGAAGCGCCAAGGTGGTTTTACCGCTTGATTCGGGGCCGTAGATTTCGACGATACGGCCACGGGGAACGCCGCCGATACCCAAGGCGGCGTCGAGTGCCAAAGCACCGGTAGGAATGACCCCTATCTCCAATTTCTCGCTATTTTCTCCAAGACGCATAATCGAACCGCGACCGAATTTCTGTTCGATCTGATCGGTTGTCAGTTTGAGCATCTTTTCCTTTTCAGCAGACTGGGCCATTGCTTCTCCTTTAATCAATGAATTGCAAAACCAATTATACGAACAGATGTTTGTTAGTCAATAATCCAAATCGACAGGTCCAGAATAAACAAGCGACCTTACGAAAGTCCGGCAAATAGAATGCCAAAAACTATCGAAAGGTC
>SFII01000170.1 GCA_004555335.1 Coriobacteriaceae bacterium
GTCTTCCTCAATCACCAGCGGGAGGAAAAATAACTACCCCGGAACGGTTCTCATCTCTGCTCCTTCATTTTAGTGTCATTTTATCTATTTCTAAAAAATGAAAGTGTAATGAGAATATGGGGTTACGCTAGAACCTGCTGAGACGGTGCTCCCCTGGAATGCGCGCCATCAAGCTCCTATTCTCCAGTACCCATATTCAGAAAGTTCATCACCAAAGCCACCATGGCGTCCTTTTCCTCGGGTTTGCTCTCGGCAATCATGACCGTCATCGCAACCAGCGTGCTGTCGGCGATGACCTTGCCGCCGTCCACGAACAGCGCCCCATTGCGATCCAGGAAGTACAGGAACATGGTAGCGGCGATGCGTTTGTTGCCATCGAGGAAGCTGTGGTTCTTCACCACGAAGTACAACAAGTTGGCGGCCTTTTCCCCAAGAGTCGGATAGACGTCCTGACCGCCGAAAGTCTGGTAGATATTGCCGATGCTGCCCTTGAAGGAATCGTCTTTCTCCACGCCGAACAGATCGCTCTCGTCGCCGAAGCGCATGGAGCGGATTACCTCCATGCATTCGTTATAGGACAACACATAGGTTGCCTTCCCGCCCTTTGGCTGGCTGATCCGCTGATGGTCGTAGTCATCCAATAGGTCGAGCGCGGCAGTATAGCTCTGCACGATGTCGAGCACCTGGCGGGTCTCCAGACTTTCAGGAATGCGCGCCATGACGCTCGCCACTTGACCCAACTGACGAAGCCGACGCTCATTAGCGGCGTTACCGTCGATGATGTAGCGGCGCAGCACATCACTCGCCCAGCGGCGGAACTCCGCACCGCGCTTGGACTTCACGCGATAGCCGACGGAGAGGATCATGTCCAAACCGTAATGCTCGACCAAATGCGTCTGCGTCTTGCCCTCGATGGCGCCATGTTGGGTGGTTGTCGCAAATTTTGCGACAACCACATCTTCCTGCCCTGCTAGTTCCTCGCGCAAAGCATTGTTCACGTGCTTGCCGATAGTCTTAACATCACGTCCGAACAGGGCGGCAAGCTGAGCGCGGCTCAGCCAGATTTCCTGCTGCGCCATATCAACCCTCACAGGCAGAACAACCTGCCCGTCCTCGGACTCGAACAGGACGATGCTATTCTCCATGATCCCTTCCCTTCTCAATCCTCATGACGGTATAACGGACCTGGGGCTGGGCCGTCACCTCGAAGGGAATACGCTGCTCGCGCAAGGCCTGCTTGAGGAACATGTTGATTGCCTGAGTGATATTGACGCCCAACTCGTCGAAAAGCTCTGGGAAAATGGGGAACCCATACGATGACGTCAGTGCTGTCGGTTATTTTACCGCCAATGGCGGAAAATATTGGCGGTAAAGCGACCACCCACCTTCCCCACCAAAAAACCCAGCGCACGGGTTTCCCGAGATCAGGGTTCCGTATTGCTCGATAACTATCGGCTATCCCCGCATGAGTTTTGCCGTTGCCAGCACCTTCTTCGGCGTTTGGGTCTCAACCCACCAGAGCGCATCCCGAATATTCGGGATGCGCCCGACGTTTTCGCGCTCGATCGCCTATTCCCTGGTACTATCGCCCTATGTGCGGAAAATGCGTCATATTCACCTACGATGAAGTGCTCGACATGGTGCGGAGAATCGAATCAGGCTCGCCGATCATAACCGAGCCCGATTGGCCTGCCCGCAGGTCCTTCGCCTACCCCAAGTCCTTCGCCCCCATCATCGTACCCCGCTTCGATACGGCACTCCCTTCGCCGATGCTGACAGCGAAATCACTCCACGTCACTCAGTTGAGCTGGGGATTCCAAGAACCCTGGAGGCCCGGGGTCGTGTTCAATACGCGCATCGAGAGCGCCGATAAACCCACGTGGCGCGATTCCATGCAGCACCGTCGCTGCATCATCCCCGTCCCCGCTTTCTTCGAAACGCACAGGGAAGAAACCCACCCCTCGCCCAAAACGGGGAAGCCCATCAAGCGCCAGTACGAGTTCCGCACACCCGAAAGCCCCATTATCCTAATCGGCTGCATATGGAACGAAGGCCGCTTTTCCATGGTCACCACCGAAGCCAACACCCATATGGCGCCGATTCACCACCGCATGCCGCTTATCGTCCGCCAGGAAGAGCTGCCCATCTGGTTCGGGCCCGAATACCCCATGCTCGCCGACCGTTCGGGCATCGTGCTGGAAGCTCAGCCCGCAGAAAGCGCTCCGGCTGCAAGGACGCCGGAGCCCAACCTCCGGGCCAAAGCCCCCGCCGCTTCCCCGGACGAACGCAACGACGGCTTCCCCGCCAACCTGTTCGACTTCTAGGCCTGCCGCCCGAAGGCCGCCGAGTCGGGCGAGCCTTCCGCTCCGAATGAGGCGAAGCATCTCATCCCAGCCCCACCGAAGAGCTTGTGGAGAACGCAAGCATATACAGAATACTTAATATTTTGTGATTTGCAGTTTTGTTAAGTATTCTGTATATTTTCACTATCAGCATATTATTAAGCATTTTGAATGGACTGAACCATGTGGACGAACGCCTACTCTGTCGAAGACGTCGGGGAATTCCTCAAGGATGCCCGGAAAGAAAAGGGCATCACCCAGGCCCAGATGGCAAAGAAGCTAGGATTCTCGCCCGTCACGCTTTCCGCCCTCGAAACGGGAAAGAACGTCTCCAGCCAGAAAATCGAGCTCTACCTGCAGATGCTCGGCTATCGCATCGTAATCGTCCCCAAATCGGCGAAAGTCAAGGTTTCCGAATGAGGGTGCTCGACGTCTACCTGGGAGGATCGCATGTTGGAACCATTTCGGAAAACCGGAAAGGGGCCCGTTTCGCGTACGAGCCCGAAATCATCCGGAATTACATGGGATCCCCGGTCT
>SFII01000171.1 GCA_004555335.1 Coriobacteriaceae bacterium
AGGTCGAGAAGATCCGCGGCATGGAGATGATCTTCGTCACCACCGCCAAGACGGACGAGGAAGCCCGGGAACTGCTCCGCCTGCTCGGAATGCCGTTCTCGGCGTGATTGAAGGAGGAATTTAAGCGTGGCTAAGACTAGTCTGAAAATTAAGCAGCAGAGAACGCCTAAGTTCTCCACCCGCGCCTACACCCGCTGCCGCATCTGCGGACGCCCCCATTCCGTGCTCCGCAAGTACGGCGTCTGCCGCGTGTGCTTCCGCGAACTGGCCTATAAGGGCGAGATCCCCGGAGTCCGCAAGGCCAGCTGGTAATCGGGCAATACGGAAGGAGGTTATCACATGGTTATTACTGATCCCATCGCGGATATGCTGACCAGAATCCGCAATGCCCTGGTTGCCAGGCACGACGCAGTGGTTATTCCCGCCTCCAACATGAAGAAGGCCATCGCCAAGATTCTGCTGGACGAAGGCTACATCAAGTCCGTGGACTTCATCGACGACGGACTGCAGGGCCAGATCAAGATCGGCCTGAAGTATGCCCAGGGAAAAGAATCCGTCATCAAGGGCCTCAAGCGCATTTCCAAGCCCGGTCTGCGCGTATATGCCAAGAATGACGAAATCCCGAAGGTCCTGGGTGGCCTGGGAATCGCCATCATCTCCACGTCCAAGGGCGTTATGTCCGACAAGGCCGCGCGTCTGAGCGGCATGGGCGGCGAAGTCCTGGCCTATATCTGGTAAGGGGGTACACAGAAAATGTCTCGAATTGGCAGAATGCCGATCGCCGTTCCCGCTGGCGTCACCGTGACGATCTCTGAGGACAACCTCGTTACCGTCAAGGGCCCCAAGGGCGAACTGAGCGAGAAGGTTAACAAGGATATCAAAGTCGCCCTGGAAGACGGCGTGATCCATGTCACCCGTCCTTCCGACGACAAGCCCCATCGTTCCATGCACGGCCTGTACCGCGCGCTGATCCACAACATGGTTGTGGGCGTGACCGAAGGTTTCAAAAAGACCCTGGTCATGGAAGGCGTCGGTTACCGCGCCCAGGTGGATGGCAAGGCGCTGACCCTGAACGTGGGCTATTCCCACCCCGTGGTGTTCAATCCTCCGGAGGGAATCACCTATGAGGCGCCCGCCGCTACCACCATCGTGGTAAAGGGTATCGACAAGCAGGTAGTGGGCGAGATGGCCGCTGAGATTCGCGCCATCCGCAAGCCGGAACCCTATCTGGGCAAGGGCATCCGCTATGAGAACGAGCACATCCGCCGCAAGGAAGGCAAGGCCGGCAAGAAGTAATTAGAGGAGGGAACCGCAAATGTTTAACAAGCGTGATCGCAACGAAGTGCGGAAGATCCGTCACGAGCGTGTGCGCAAAAAGATCAGCGGAACCGCCGATCGTCCGCGCCTTTGCGTCTATCGCAGCAACGCGCATATCTATGCGCAGATCATTGACGATGTAGCCGGCAATACGCTTGCCGCCTGCAGCACCGTCGAGAAGGACATCATCCCCCAGATCGCCGAGCTCGATAAGAAGGGCGCCGGCAAGCTGGTGGGCAAGATCCTGGCCGAGCGTGCTCTGGAAAAGGGCATCAAAGAGGTCGTGTTCGACCGTGGCGGCTACATTTACACCGGCCGCGTGGCGGCACTGGCAGCCGGCGCTCGCGAGGGCGGTCTGGACTTCTAAATTGGAGGGTAAACGCAATGCAGCGCAACAATGAACAGGTTAGCGAATTCAAAGAGAAACTGGTTGCGGTAAATCGCGTCTCCAAGACCGTCAAGGGCGGCCGCAACATGCGGTTCTCCGCGCTGATGGTCGTCGGCGACGGCAAGGGCCGCGTAGGCTGCGGCATGGGCAAGGCCGTTGAAATCCCCGAAGCCATTCGTAAGGGCACCGAGGATGCCAAGAAGGCCATGATCAACGTGCCGATTGCCGGCACCACCATCCCCCACGAGGTGGTTGGCGTGTTCGGCACCGGCCGTGTGAAGCTCATCCCCGCTCCCGAAGGAACCGGCGTTATCGCGGGCGGCCCCGTCCGTGACGTGCTGGAAGCCGCGGGCATTTCCGACATCGTAACCAAGTCGATCGGTACCAACAACAAGATCAACGTGGCTCGGGCCACCATGCAGGGCCTCAGCCAGCTCCGCAGCGCTGAAGAAGTCGCAAGGCTTCGCGGCAAGACTGTGGAAGAGATCCTGGGTTAAGGGGGTACATCGAAATGAAGCTTAAGATCACTCAGACCAAGTCCACCATCGCGTGCCTGAAGGATCAGATCGCCACCATCAAGGCGCTGGGCCTGCACAAGATCGGCCACACCGTTGTCAAGGAGGATACTCCTCAGATTCGCGGCATGATCTTCAAGGTAAAGCACATGGTCAAGGTCGAAGAAATCGAAGACTAAGGAGGTCCCCGACATGAAACTTCATGAACTCCATCCCGCGGATGGCGCAACGACTGCGGCAAAGCGACTTGGCCGCGGCATCGGCTCCGGCCTGGGCAAGACCTCCGGCAAGGGACACAAGGGCGCCAAGGCCCGTTCCGGCGGCGGCAAGGGTCCCGGATTTGAAGGCGGCCAGATGAAGATGACCATGCGTCTGCCCAAGCGTGGTTTCACCAACAACTTCCGCACGGAATATGCGGCAATCAATGTTGATCGTCTTGAGATCTTTGAGGACGGACAGGAAGTCACTCCCGTGACCTTGATCGAAGCGGGCATCATTAAGAACGTCCAGGACGGCATCAAGATCATGGGCGGCGGCGAACTGACCAAGAAGCTGACTGTAAGGGCCAGCAAGTTCACGGCCACCGCAAAAGAAAAGATCGAAGCGGCAGGCGG
>SFII01000030.1 GCA_004555335.1 Coriobacteriaceae bacterium
TTCGCTGAGGCATATCCGCAAGGAATACGAAGATGGGACCGTTGCGGTTGAGGATTTCTGCCTGGATATCCATGACAGGGAATTCCTTATCCTGGTGGGTCCTTCGGGTTGCGGGAAAACCACCATGCTCAGGATGATTTCTGGCTTGGAGGAGATTTCTTCGGGCGAGTTATATATCGACGGCGTTCTGTCCAACGATGTGAAGCCCAAGGAGAGGGATATCGCTATGGTGTTCCAGAACTACGCCCTCTATCCGCATATGACCGTTTTCGACAACATCGCCTTCGCCTTGAAGATCCAGAAGGTTCCCAAGGCGGAAATCCGCCAAAGGGTGCTGGAAGCGGCCCAGATCCTTGATCTGGAGCCTTACCTGGACAGGAAACCCAAGGCGCTTTCCGGTGGTCAGAAGCAGCGTGTGGCCATGGGCAGGGCGATCGTGCGCAACCCCAAGCTCTTCCTGATGGATGAGCCGCTTTCCAACCTGGATGCGAAGTTGCGCGGGCAGATGCGCATCGAGCTTGCGGGGCTGCACAAGAAGCTGGGCGCGACGATCGTGTACGTGACCCACGACCAGACCGAGGCGATGACCTTGGGCTCGCGCATCGTGGTAATGAACAAGGGGCGGATCCAGCAGGTCGATACGCCGCGCAATCTGTATAAGAAACCCGCGAACATGTTCGTGGCGGAGTTCATCGGCACTCCGCGGATCAATTTCATTCCCGCCAGCTGCTTTTCCGAGGGATCGGATGTGTATCTGCAGCTGTTCGGAACGCGCAGCCGTGTTGACGGGCGGATGGCCCGTGCGCTCGAGGATGCCGGGTTGGTCGGTGCCGACTTCATCGTGGGCATTCGTCCCGAAGATGTGCTGATATACGACCCTGGTGCGGCCGCATTCCGATTCAAAGCGACCATTAGGATCGATGAGATGCTGGGCTCTGAAAGTTTCCTGTATCTGGATTGCTGCGGGCAGGAGCTGGCGGTCCGGGTCGATGGGGACCATGTGTATTCTATGGGTGAAGAGGTGGATCTGTTCCTGCCCCATGGCAGCTTCCACTTCTTCGATACTCGAACCACTAACGCCATCGTCTTAGACGCGCAGGGATAATCGCTCCGATTGCCGTTATTTAGGCCTGTGCAGTGTTACGCATTGCGCTTGAGTGTTACGATTGCGCTGAAGATTGGGAACATACCCGAAAGACTGCGGCATCGCGCCGTCTTCTTCGGGTTGATCGGTATGAAAGCGGGGTTGCAATGCTCGACTTGCGTTTGTGGGAACAGGCAGCTGCCTTTCATGGGCATAGGTGTCCTGGCCTGGCAATAGGATTCAAAGCTGTGGAAGGTGCAATCGAACAATTGGGCTTGAACCCCGACGATCCCCGTGCCATCGACGAGGAAGTGGTGTGCGTAACCGAAAACGACGCATGCGGCGTCGACGCCATCCAGGTGCTGTTGGGATGCACTTATGGCAAGTCGAACCTGATCGCACGCATCCGCGGCAAGATGGCCTTCTCCTTCTTCGTACGGGGAACCGACCGGGCGGTCAGGTTGGTGCTGACGGCGGAGAAGGAGGGTATGAGCAGGGAACAGTTCCAGGAGTATCTGCTTTCCACCCCCTACGACCAGCTGTTTTCCGTGGGGAAGCCGGCATATTCGCTTCCCGAGCCTGCGCGCCTGTTCGCTTCGCGGCCCTGCGCTAAATGCGGGGAAAGCACTGCGGAGTTCGGATTGAGGGTGCAGGGCGGCGAACTGGTCTGCCGAGATTGCTACGACGCCTACGCCCGAGAGGATTTTGAGTGATCCGCAGGCCGGGCTTTGCCAGGGAAGACCTGCCGGAAGGCGCCTGCGGCGGGAATGCTTCCTGTGCCTTGCAGGGTTCGGATGGCACCTTGCTGCAGCAGAAGGCCGTCGAGCGTAAGAAGGCCCTGGTTATTGCCGGGTGCGTAGTCGTCTGCGCCCTTCTCGCCCTGGTTTCGCTCGCGTCCGGTGCATCGGATATGAGCCTGCTCGATAGCGCACGGGCGCTGCTGGGTTTCGGGAGCCAGCAGGATGTCATGACCGTACGCTCCATCAGGCTGCTGCGCGTTCTGTGCGCAATCGTTTCCGGTGCCGGTTTGGCTTTGGCGGGAGCGGCCTTGCAGAGCGTGCTGGAAAACCCGCTTGCTTCCGCATCGACAGTCGGCATTTCGCAAGGTGCCGCCTTCGGTGCCACCATCGCCATCTTGGTGGTGATTCCCGCCTTTGCAGGCAGCGCAACGGGAGCAGGCATGGGCACTATCGCGCTTTTCGCCTTTGCAGGTGCCATGGTATCCAGCCTGGTCGTGCTGGCGTTTTCGCGATTGGGCTTTTCCCGTCCGGAAAGCATCATCCTGGTAGGCGTCGCGCTTTCGGCGCTCTGGTCCGGCGCTTCGACCATCATCCAGTACTTTTCCAACGACCTGGAGCTGACGAAGGTGATCTTCTGGCAGTTCGGGGATCTGGGTAGGGCCACCTGGTCCCAATTGGGTTTCATGGCGGTGGTCGGGCTTGCCTGCGCGGCATATTTCTTCCTGAACCGTTGGAATTACAACGCGCTTCAAAACGGGGAAATGGTTGCCGGGGGACTGGGCGTCGATGTGAGGCGCTGTCGCGTGATCGGTGTGGTGGTGGCGTCTTTGATTGCTGCCGCGATGGTCTCCTTCGTGGGTTTGATCAACTTCATCGGCCTGATAGCCCCGCATATCGCCCGCCGTTTGGTTGGGGAGGATTACCGCTTCCTTCTGCCTGCTTCACTGGTGTTGGGTGCGATTATCATGCTCGCGAGCGATCTTGCCGCACGCATGGTCATCTCGCCCATTATCCTACCCATTGGAGCCATCACTTCGTTTTTGGGTGCGCCCTTGTTCTTGTATCTGCTCTACAGGGGTTACAAGCGATGAGTTGCGGTGCTGGAGGCGATGTCCGATGAGTGAAAAGAACATGATTCACAACCATGGGGAAGAATCGGCCTGCGACCTGCAGGTTCATGTCCATCTTCACGCACACGCCGACGGGACGGTCCACAACCACTACCACAGCCATCCCGGTGGAGGTCTTCCCCATGAACACGGGCCCCACAGGGGGCATTCCCATGACTTTCTGGACGATACGGCATTCGGAGGGCATGCGCATGGAGGCCCCATCGATGATGCTGCCGGTCGGGCTGGTGTGGGTGAAGGCGAAGCGGCCTTCGAAACCCATAAAGTCGAAGGCGGGCAGGCTCCCTTGCATCGCCATTGCGTGCCCGCGAGCGGCCACGTTGTGCTCGAGGCGCAGGATCTTGCCTATTCATACGGGCGTGCCGACGGGAAGGTATTCGAAGGCTTGAGCCTGCAGGCGCATGCGGGTTCGGTCCTTGCGGTTTTGGGCAACAACGGAGCAGGCAAGTCGACCTTGCTCCATCTGCTTGCGGGATTGCGCAAGCCTTCAGCAGGTAGCGTGCGGGTGGGGGAATGCGACCTTGGCTCCCTGGGCCGAAAGGAGATCGCCAAGCACATCGCTTTCGTCGCACAGCAGCAGCGGGTGCCGCATCTGGGGGTGTATGACCAGGTGCTTTTGGGACGCAAACCGCATATGGGCTGGTCGCTGACGGAATACGACCGCATGGTGGTTTCGCGCACTATCGCCCAGTTGGATTTGGAACCCTTTTCGCATCGGTATATCGACGAGTTATCGGGTGGCGAGCGCCAGAAGGTGCATATCGCCCGCGCATTGGCCCAGGAACCGGAAGTGCTCCTGCTCGACGAGCCCACGAGCGCCTTGGACCCCAAAAACCAGATGGAGGTGCTGCGTGTAGTGCGCGCGGTCACCCAGGAGGAGTCCATTGCCGCCATCATGGTCATCCACGACATCAACCTGGCCTTGAGATTCTGCGACTGCTTCCTGCTCATCCGTAACGGCAAGGTGGTGGCGCAAGGGGATCGTTCCGTTGTGACCGGCGAAAGCCTTACGGCTACCTACGATATGCCCTTCAAGGTGATCGAGGCGGAAGGTATCCCGCTTGCCCTTCCGCTCGCGTAGGGTCCCTCCTACGAGGTTGACCGACCGTGCCCGGTGGGGGCGCAACGACCGTATCCGGTGGGGCGTATCGACCGTGCTTGGTAGGGGAGCACCGATCCTTCCCGTCGGGGCATGGCCATTGTATAGCCCCGGATACTGAAAGGACCTGGAGCGATTCGAATGCTCCAGGTCCTTGTGCGTTCACGGTCCCCTGCGATGCCTGTGGAGGCTGTGGTCGATTCGCGTAACCGCCACGGAGTAGGCGGTTCGCGTTTCCCAGGATGCCCGTGGGGGTTGGGGAGTGCTTCGCCTCCGTGATGCCCGTGGGGGTTGGGGTGCGTTTCGTTTATGCGATGCCCTGTATGCGGTCTTAGAGTTCGGAAAGCTCGATCTGCTTGAATTCGCATCCCGCTTCTGCAAGGTCGCTGGAAAGCGGCTGCCCTAGGAAGAACTCCGTGATCTCATCGAGCTTTTCGGTGGGATCCACGTCCTCGAAGCGCTCGGGATAGGCTACCGCGCCCACCTGGTAGCAGTTCGCCAGTGCCAGTTCGGCGTTCGTTGCATAGAAGCGATAGGAGATGAGGGTATAAACCTGCTTGTTTGCCACGGCTTCAAGGCTCTGGAAGTAGTCCGGGTTTGCCTGATAGTCGTCCTTCACCAGGGAAAGGTTGTTGCTTTCCACGAATATGAAGTCGGGTTGGGCTGCACTGACGGCTTCCAGGTCGATGTCGAAGGCGCCGGAGATTCCCTCAGAATCGACGATATTCTCTACCTTGACAGCATCGAAGGGCGCGAACTGGGCTTCGGTTCCCGCAAAGCCGTGGCCGCCACGGTAGCTGATGCCAGCCGCATAGGCGCTTGCGGTATCGGCTTGCTCGATGTCGGCAGTGCGGGCTTTCAGATCCTGTTCGGTTTCGTTCATGTAATCCACAATCCGGGTTGCACGGTCTTCTTTGCCGATGACCCGGCCCACCAGTTCAAGATTGTCATAGAAATCCTGGTCGAAGATCAGGTTGCCCACGGTGATGCCCACTACGGGGATTCCAGTGCGTTCCTGCAGGGAATCCGCTGCATCCTTGTCGATGTTCGCGATGATGACCTGCGGGTTTACCTGCATGATCGCTTCCTCGTTGGGGGTGACGCCCTTCGATCCCCCATCGCCGATTACGGGCAGCTGGGAAAGCTGCTCGTGGTAAACGTGACGATAGGGGCAGGTTGCGTTGTCTTCCAGTTCGGACTGCTCAACGCCAACCACTTTATCCACCGATTCCAGGTAGGCGATCAAGCGAAGCGAGCTGGAGCCGATGCCGATCACGCTGTCCACTTGGGCGGGCACTTCAACCGTCCTTCCCAGCATGTCCGTGATGGTCTTGGTCTGCGCGCTTCCCGCTTGCGTGCTTTGGGATGCGTCTGATTCCCCCGACGGAGAACAGGCGGGAAGCAGGCACAGTGCCAAGGCGACGAGCACGGCGACCAATGCGAAGCTGCGTTGCCTCCATTTGCTTGCGCGGATCATAAATTCTTTCCTTTCCGAGATAGGCGGTCCGTGGGCTCTGGATCTTTCGCATGTGTGCGATAGATTGCAAGTTTGCATACGATATGAGCGGATAGTAACACGGAATGCGTAGTTATATCTGAAAGAATCACACGAATTAGAAATGTGGTAACACTGGTGGTTGAGCGGTAGGAACTTCGAAAATCTTCTGATGCAAGCAGCCTGCCTATGCCCTAATATCAGGCAGCGGCGGGACAATCCGTTGCAGGCTTTAGGGCTTGCAACGGGGAAGGGCTCCAATCGCGGTTCTATCGAAAGCGACATCCCGCCTGTCCGAATGCTTGCGAAAGTGGGTGTGCCGGTGCGTTTTCTTGCGAAACGGAAAAACAGATCAGATAAAGCGCCTGCTGGCGATGAAGCCTCCTTGAACCCGAATGCCGGGTGCGGGGTTGCAGTGCCTGCCGGCGACGACACGATCATCCTGGCTAAGGATATCGTGAAGAGCTTTGGAACCAATATCGCCGTCGACGGCCTTTCCCTCTCCATCAAGCGTGGGGAGGTATATGGTTTTTTGGGCCCCAATGGTGCCGGCAAGACGACGACGGTGAATATCCTCACCACTGCCGACCTTCCCGATTCGGCGGAGCTGTATATCGATGGGGTAGATGCGCTTTCCAATAGGGTTGCAGCCCGGAGCGACATCGGCATCGTCCAGCAGCAGAACAGCCTGGAAAAGGAAATCTCCGTTCGCGAGAATATCGTGCATCACGGGCTGATGCAGAATATGAGCCGCAAGCAGATCGAAGCCCGCATGGAAGTGCTCTGCGAGCGCATGCAGCTGACCGGGCGCTTGGACTCGCTTGTGCGCGACCTTTCCGGCGGATGGAAGCGGCGCGTGGCGATCGTGTGCAGCCTCATCCATAATCCCAAGATCCTGTTCTTGGACGAGCCTGCAACAGGGCTTGATACCCAGTCGAGGAACCTGCTGTATTCCATGGTGAAGGCCATTAACGCCGAAGGCACGACCATCTTCTTCACCACACACTATATATATGAGGCAGAAGACCTCTGCCATCGCATCGGCATCATCAACGAGGGGAAGCTTGTCGCCGAGGGGACTCCTGATGAATTGCAGTCGATGGTGCCCCCCTCTGCCCTGGTCGTTACCTTCGAAGACGGCAGGGAAGAAGTGAGCTATCACGCAAACCATGAAGCCGCGCAGCGTGCCGCCTTGGAAATGGAAGGCGCTACCAGCATTGCGGTGCGGCAGTCCAACCTAGAGGATGTATTCTTGGAACTGACGGGACGAAGCCTATGAGACCCTACAATATCTTCTCCGAGGCCCTGCGCGTTGCGTATGGCGACCTCTGCTTCTTCAGAAGGAATATCATCCAGATCATCATCTCGTCGCTTATCGGTCCCTTGCTCTACCTGATAGCCTTCGGCTACGGCATGAGGTCGGGTTCAACGGGCGGGGCCGACGTGTCTTATATCAGCTATATCGTCCCCGGTATCGTGGCTATCACCACCTTGACTGCCGGTTTCGCCTCCACTTCCCAGAAGATCTTGATCCAGAGGCTCTTCTATACCAGTTTCGACGAATTGATCTTAAGCCCCATGCATACCCCTTCGATCATTTTAGGCAAATCGATCATCGGCATGCTCAAGGGCCTCGTGGGAAGCGTGGCTATGCTCATTCTGGGCGTGGCGCTTTCCGACACGCTCTTTATCACCCCCGCCCTTATCGCCTGCATTATCCTGGCCAGTTTCACTTTCTCGCTTATGGGTGTTATGGCGGGCCTGCTTGCCAATTCCAGCCCGACCTTGACCATGCTGAGCAGTATCCTGATCACCCCCATGACCTTTCTCTGCGGCACCTTGTTCGCGGTAAGCGCGCTCCCGGAGCTGTTCGCCATGATCATCTGGGTGCTGCCCCTGACCCATGCCTCGGAACTTATCAGAAGCACTGCCTTAGGTTGGAGCTTCCCTTGGTGGTCTCTATTGACGCTTCTTGCCTATGCTGCCGGTTTCTTCCTTATCAATTGCAAACTGATCAAGGAAAAGCTGTACTGATGGGAGGAAAACCGATGTTTAGTCGTATCGCGGACAATTTGGGTAGGATATCTGCGCCGATCTCAGTGCTTGCATGTGCTTTCGCGGTCTTTTCGGTGCTTCTTTCGCCCTGCGATGCCTATGCGCAGACGGGAACTCCCGCCAAATCCACGGATTACGGTTCGCGGATAGCCATCGATGCGGAAAAGCTCGACCCGGTTACTCCCGACATGATCATCGATGGGGAATATACCGTTGCCGTCCGGACCGATTCTTCCATCTTCAGCATCGAGAAATGCCTCATCAAGGTTCAAGAGGGTAAGATCCAAGCCACGCTCACCATGGCGGGCCATGGCTATCGCTGCCTCTATCTGGGTGTTGGGGAAGATGCGTGCATGGCTGGGGAGGATACCTATTCGGAATTCTCCATGAACCAGGACGGCAAGTACGAATATGTCATCGAACTTGATTCGCTGAACACCGCAGTGGACGTGAGCGCGCTTTCCGCCAGGAACGACCTTTGGTACGACCATCAGCTCATCTTCCTGGCCTCGTCGCTTCCGGGAACGGCGTTGACGAAAGAGGGGAGGGTCGCCGCTTATCGATCATCTCCGGCAAGCCGGTTCGCCGACGGCGTCTATACCTGCACGGTCACCATGACGGGTGGCACAGGAAGGGCGTCGCTTTCCGATCCCTGTACGGTTACCATCCGTGATGGCGAAGCCACGGCGAAAATCGAGTGGAGCAGCCAGTACTACGACTACATGATCGTGGACGGCAAGAAGATCTTCCCCATCAACAACGGCGGTAATTCCGTCTTCGAATTCCCCATAGAGTCCTTCGATAGCCCCATCGAGGTGGTGGGAGATACCACGGCACTCAGCCAACCCTATGAAATCGACTATGTACTCACCTTCTATTCTTCGAGCATGATGCAGAAGGAAGGCGGTCAGGGCCCCGGTTGGCCTGTCCTGGCATGCGTCGTATGCCTGTTCGCCGTAGGGTACTGTGCCGCCTGCATTACCGCCAAACGTGTCCATCGCACGGCACGTGCACGCAGGAAGCAATAAGTCACGCATGGCCAATATGAATATGCAGCCGAGGGAATCGAATATCCATTTTGCATGAAGGAGACCGGTTCCTCGATGCGATTTCATGGGACAGTTAAGAAATCATCCTTTTCTTGTAATGCATAAATAGGGCAGATTTTGGACGTAAAATGCATAAGCATTCAACATTATGAGCAAGTTTCCGTCCGCTTGGGTGAAAAACAGGCTATTTCGATGAGTTTTCCCACTAGTCTGTGGTAGAGTCTTCGCGTATTAAATTCCGCAATTTATGCAGAAAAATGCATGAAAGGGGTAAATGCCAATGAAGAAGCTCAGCAAGGTCCTGGCATTGGGCTGCTGCGCGGCGATGGTTGCCGCCAGCTGCGTGATGCTGGCTGGTTGCGGCGGTTCTGCCGATTCCGCATCCGGAGACGCCGAATACAAGCTCGTGAACGAAGGTCAGCTGACCGTAGGTTCCGACTTGGACTTCCCTCCCATGGAAGCACTGGACGATAACGGCAATCCCACCGGTTTCGGTGTTGCCATGACCCAGGAACTGTGCGATCGCCTGGGCCTGGAAATGAATTTCCTGGATCCCCAGAACTTCGACTCCCTGGTTACCCAGGTAAATGCCGGTGAGACCATGGACATCGCAGTCAGCTCCATCACCATCACCGACGAACGTGCCGAAATGGTTGCTTTCAGCGATCCCTACTATGATTCCAACCTGGCACTGGTCGTTTCCAAGGGTGCTTATGCCGACAAGAAGGAACTGAACGATGCCAACGTCATCATCGGCGTTCAGTCCGGTTCTTCCGGCGAAGAGTGGGCGAAGGAAAACCTGCCCGAGGCTACCATCAAGGCTTTCGGCGGTCCTACCGATGCAATGACTGCTCTTACCGCCGGCCAGGTTCAGGGCGTTGTCTATGACGAGCCTGTTGCAGCCAACCACACCGGCGCTAACGGCCAGTTCCCCGATGCGGAGATCCTGGAAGTTATCGCAACCGGCGAGCAGTACGGCATCGCTGTCAATAAGGACAACACCAAGCTGCTGGAAGACATCAATGCCGCACTGGCGGAGATGGAAGCCGACGGCACCATGGATAAGATCCGCGCCGAGTACATCGGTTAACGCAGGTTCTTAGGTCGGTTCTCTGACGAGGATTTGTCGGAATACGAAAGCGGGGATTCACGTCCCCGCTTTTCCCGTGAAAAGAGCCTCCGTCAATCAGGCAGAGTATCCTACCCATTTTCGAATTAACCACCTCGATTCCACATACACTGGAGTAGTTATGGGAACAATCCTGAAACAGTATTTCAAGCCTATGGCGGTGACGGCGCTGGCTCTGTCGTTCGTCGCTGCTCTTATGGCGCCGCTTTCGGCGGATGCGCTCACCAACGACGTTGCCACGGCAAAGTCGAACGAAACATCCACCGGCAGCGTTCTGGGCGGTGTGCCTACCCGCATCACTTGGGAAGCAGTTGTCGACGATGGCGAGCAGGTTGCAAGCCTGACCGTCCAGCTTCCCGAAGGTTCTTCCTTCACCGACGAATCCTCCGTCAAGTTGACCGTTCTGGATGGTACGGAAAGGCTCCGCGTAAGCGATACCCCTTCCATCAACGCAGCTGACGCGAGCGTGAGCGTTGATTTCTCCGAACCCGTCGACGCTGGTAAGCGCATCCGTTTGGAGATGTACAAGACCGCCCTTCCCAATACTACCGAGGAAGTGACCATCCCTGCGACCGCAACCGATCCCTCGGGTAAGAGCTTTGATGTTGCCATCGATGAGGAATCGAACGTGAAGATCAAGGTCCAGGAAGCATCCTTCGCGACCAAGATCACCACCTGGCTCGACGAGCAGGAATGGGTCCAGGCGTGGAATTCCAACACCTTCCTGCGCACCTTCCTGAAGCCCCAGGTCATCATCAGCTCCATCCCAGTGGTCTTCAAGGGCTGGCTCGTATCGTTGCTCTTGTGCGCCATCGGCTTCCCCTTGGCGGTTGTCTTCGGCTTGGCTTTCTCCTTTGCGAAGATCTCGCCGTATCGCATCCTCCACGGCATCGCCGGTTTGTACACGGGCGTGGTCCGCGGTACTCCCTTGTTCCTGCAGATCTACATCGCCTTTTTCGGCCTGCCCATGTTGGGCTTGAACCTGAACCCGTATCTTGTTGCCATCTTCGTGCTTGCATTCAATTCGGGTGCGTATCTATGCGAGATCTTCCGCGCAGGCATCCAGTCCATCCATAAGGGCCAGTTCGAGGCGGCGCGTTCCCTGGGCATGAATGCCGTGACCACCATGTTCAGCGTCATCATCCCCCAGACCATCCGCCGTGTTATCCCCACGGCAACCTCCGAGTTCATCCTGCTGTATAAGGACACCTCCCTGCTTGCCGCGGTCGGCGTCATGGAACTGATGCTGTTCTCGAAGTCCGTCGTTGCCAATACCGGCTCGATGACTCCCTACATCGTTGCAGCATGCTTCTATCTGCTGGTTACCGTTCCCCTGATCCGTTTCGTCACCAACCTGGAAAACAAGCTGGCGGCTGCAGACGGTGCGGGCGGTTCTTCCAAGTCCAAGAAGAAGGCTGCGAAGGCCAAGCGCATCGCTTCCAAGGCCGCTTCCAAGGAAACTGCAACCGCACACGCAGAGGCAACCGAGGTTTCCGCATCCGGTGCCCAGTCCGAAAAGCAATAGGAGGTGCCGCATGACTACGAAACCCGAATACATGGTGAGCATCCAGCATCTTGAAAAGTCCTTCGGCGATACCAAGGTGCTGCGCGATGTGAATATCGACGTCAGGAAGTCCGAAGTAGTGGTAGTGCTGGGCCCTTCCGGTTCCGGTAAGTCCACCATGTTGCGTTGCATCAACCTGTTGGAAACCCCCACGAGCGGTCATATCTACATCGAGGGCACGGATATCACCGACCCCAAGACCAATGTCGACAAGCTGCGTGAGCATGTGGGCATGGTGTTCCAGCAGTTCAACCTGTTCCCGCACCTTACCGCCAAGAAGAACGTCATGCTTGCCCAGCGCAAGGTTCTGAAGCGCAGCAAGGAAGAAGCCGAGCGTGTCGCCATGGAATGCCTGAAGAAAGTAGGCATGGCAGATCGCGCCGACTTCATGCCCAGTCAGCTTTCCGGTGGTCAGCAGCAGCGTGTTGCCATTGCCCGTGCGTTGGCCATGGATCCCCACGTCATGCTGTTCGACGAGGCAACTTCTGCACTCGACCCTGAATTGGTGCGCGACGTTCTGGACGTAATGCGCGATCTTGCCCGTTCCGGTATGACCATGATCGTCGTAACCCACGAAATGCAGTTCGCACGCGACGTTGCCGACTATGTCATCTTCATGGCCGATGGCGTCGTGGTGGAAGAAGGCACTCCCACGGAAGTGTTCGATCACCCCAAGAACCCCCGTACGAAGGACTTTTTGGGACATATCAAATAGTTGTTGCATATACCTTTCATGCACTGGAGGCGCCGGTTTTACCGGCGCCTTTTCGATTCCGTATGATTGCGGTTGGTTCTCGCCAACTACGAAAATCCCCTGGATTCCGAAAGGAATC
>SFII01000172.1 GCA_004555335.1 Coriobacteriaceae bacterium
ATCTTCTCGAAGACCAGGCCGTAGACGAATGCGCGGACGACATTGTTCTTCTGACGGCGTTCCTCGTCCTTGTCCAGGTTGGGGAAGCTGAAGGGCCAGTGCCACCTCATGTCCAGATGGGGCGTGAGCTCCTTGTTCTTGGAGCTGTCGGGGCCCAGCTGGCCGATCAGGTCCATGTAGGACTTGTAGTAGTTGCCGCCCTGGGATCCGGAATTGAGCGAGCCGGTGGGGATGAATTTGGGGATCTGGTTGGCGCTCAGTCCGTAGACCGACTTGTAGACCAGGATCTCGTTCTTAGGGCAGATCTCGTCTTCAATGCCGTTGTAGGTGCCGAAGACATGCTGCACGAAACGTACTTTGTTGGCATCGCCGGAAGCGGCAAGCTCGGTCGAGTACAGGCAGGACTTGATGACGCGGGGTTTGAATCCGCGGGGATTCTCGATCATGGGCACGGCCAGGATGTCGCCTTCCTTGAAGACATCTTCGGCGTACCTGTTCAGTTCGTCATTGCCGTCCAGGTTGTCGCGGTACACGCCTTCGGTGCGCATGGCGTCGATGATGTCCATGTCGATCAGGTGGCCGTAGGGGCCTTCGAGCAGGTTGTTCCTCCAGTAATCCAGGATGGCCTCTTCGAAGGCGCCAGCGAAGTAGGTGGATGCCTTCGCATTGGCCTCGCCTTCGGACGCGCCGGTTGCCAGGCGGTTGCGGCGCATTTCGTTGAAGCGCATGACCGCGATGTAGATCTTCTGGCAGACCTCGCTGGGGATGTTGGCGGCGTTGGAAACGCAGACGCACTGCCTGTCGATGCGGTCGAGGCATTCGCGGTCGGCGCAAACGTAGCGCACGGCCGAGGACAGGATCTTATTGGCGTCCTTGCCGGTCGCGTTATACGCGGGGTTGTCGGAGATGTTTACGCGGCGCTGCTGCAGCAGGGCTGCCTGGCGGCTGATCTGGCCGTAGAACAGGTCGTAGGATTCCAGGATGCCCTTGATGAACTTAACGGCCTCATCAAGCACGTATGCCAGAGAGCTGTTGATATAGTGCAGCTGCACGTTCTCGCAGAAGTCCTCCACGTCGGCGAACAGGTCCTTCAGGCCTTCTCCGCCTGCCACCGCCTCGGAGTTCTTCTTCACCAGGGAATTGACCTTCTTGGTCATGCCCTGGTACCAGCTTGCACTGACGGCCGAGCCCCTGGCCAGCATCTCGACGCGCTGGCTGAATCCCTCGCGCTCGGCGGTTTCTTCCAGGTCGAAGTGCTCGTCTGAGAGGAATTCCTTGATTTCCTCGGAGGCCGTCTTGTACAGGTTGGTGACCTCGGTCTTCTTTTCTTCGAGTCGCTGCTGTGCCTCGTAGAGGACGTAGCGGGCGGCGGCGGGGTGCAGGCTCTCGCCCTTTTCGTCAACCAGCCAGCTTTCGATGTCGGACTTGCGGGGTCGTTCCATGCGGCGCATAGCGTCGAGGGACCCGAACAGGGACGATGCGATGTTATAGGGGAGCATGCCGCGTACTTCGTCGGCGACTTTCTGCAGGTCGATGGCGGCGGCATAGTAGTCGCTTGCGGCCCTGATGATGCCAGCGGGCTCCTGGTCGGTATTGATCACCTCGGTGGCGCTGACTTCTTCCATGGCAGCGGAGAACTTACGATCGGCGTTCAGGCGCTCGGTCGCGTCTTCCACGAGTGCGTTCACGTACAGGTCGGCATTGCTTTCCACGGTGTCCATGGAGTCGGTGCCCTGGTAGACACGCTTGGTCTGGCGCAGGATCTTTTCGAAGAAGCGGCTGTTTTTTGCCAGTTGGTTGACCTGGGAAACGTAGAAATTGCACTTGGTGGGTGCGTCCTGTCCGCGCATCTCGCACTCGCGGATTTCGTTCTGGTAGTCTTGATCGACCTTCAGCCATTCATCGGCGATGTTTTTCTGCGCCCAGCCGAATGCTACGTAGTCGCGGACGTCTTCGAAGGGGTAGACGATCTTGGATACGCCCGAACCGCAGTAGCGGGAACGGCCGTTGGAGCGGATGGTCTCGCGGATCAGGTTGTCTTCGGCGGAGTTGCTGCGTGAACCCACCGGGGTGAGCGACTGCGCGTAGATGCACAGTGCGATGTAGTCGTAGTAGGTTTCCTTGTCGTCCAAGGTCTTGCCGTCGAAGTTCTGCGCATCGGTCATGAAGATGAAGTCGTAGGGCAGAAGCGGCGGATAGGTCTCGCGGCGGTTGGTGCCCGGGATGGGGATGTCGGCCGTGACCGCATCGTAGTCATCGTCGATGTTGAAGCCGTCGCCTTTGCGCATGAACGCATCGATTTCGCGGATGGTCGCGTATGCGTTTGCTTCGAGGAAGCGCCTCTGGCGCTCGTCGTTGCGGATGACGGTTGAGGTCAGCACGTCGGGCAGGATGAACTGGCCGCGGATGATGACGCTGTTCTTGTGGTATTCGGTTTTGAAGTAATTGCGCAGGTACAGGCCCAGCGGCAAGATCAGGCCCGATCCGGTGCCGCCTGCGATGGTTCCGCAGATGACCACGCGAACCGCCTGCGCCATGTCATCGCCGGAAATGCCATGCAGGGACCTGATGGCTTCGTGCAGGGGCTCGATCTTTCCGTCGACCAGCACGGTTTCGAAGGACAGGCGGGAAATCGCGCGAACCTGGCCGGCGCCCTGGGTAAGGTCCTTGGGGTTGAGCACGGGGTGGGAGGGGAACCATTCCTCCATGCCGTCGTACGAGGCGACGCATTCCTCGACGGTCATCTGCGGCGAGGTCTGGATAATCTGCAGGTTGGGATGCTTTTCCTTCAGCAGGCGAAGGTCGTTGGCATCGGTGTCGAATACGACGAAG
>SFII01000173.1 GCA_004555335.1 Coriobacteriaceae bacterium
CTCGACGTAGATGACATGGTTGTTAGCGGAGTTGTCGTCATCGATGAGGAAAACCTTCAGCGGTTCGGATTCGGCGTCCAGATCAACGTCGTCGTCTCCGTCTTCCTTATCGACGGGGGTGATGGTGATTCCGTTGTCGGATTCGTCGCCATCTGCACCTTCATCGCTTGCGTCTGCGGCATCGTCTTCGCTCGTGAAGGTGATGTCCGATTCACTGTCATCGGCATCATCCTTGGAGGCGTCGGCTGCGTCGGAACTGCTGTCTGCATCCTTGGAAGCGTCGGTTGCATTCGAGCTGCCGGCTTCCTTTTTGTCTTCGGGGCCGTAGATGGTGAGCTTGCTGACCTTGGTGCAGTTGTCCAAGGTGAAGGTGACGGTGTCATCGGCTTCGAGCATCTTGCCGGGGATGTCCTTGGTGATTTCCTTGCCGTCGGCGTCGATAACCACCTTCACGGCTTCGATATCCTCATCGGCGGTGATTTCGATGGTCACCGTGGATGCTGCGCTTTTTGCACTGGAGCTGGAAGAGCTGCTTGAGCTTTCCTTGGAGCTGGTGCCCTCTTCGTCTGCATCCGCTTCGTCGGCAGGATCGCTGGCATCGGCTTCTACGGTGTCGGCTTCGTCTTCCTCTGCGAAGATGTCGACGGTGATGCCATCGGTGGTCTTGGTGAAGGGAAGGCTCGAAATGCTTCCGCTCGTGAAAATGGTCTTACCCGATTCTTCCGCCCATGCGCTCTGTTGGGCACCGGTGCAGAAGAGGGTGCAGATGCCGGCGATAATAGCCAGCATGGCTGCGAGAATCGCGATACGCGATCTACGCAGTCCTCGCACTGTAGTATTCATACACTCCTCCGTTCCCTGTCTTGCAGGAATCTAACAGCTTTCTGATTCTACCATTCCTGTATGGAGGGAAGGGGTTCGCGCGGATGCGCATTGGGAGCTTTTGCGGCTACTGGGTGGAGCGGATGCGATTCGGGGAATTCGATACGGTGGTTCTTCGCGTCTGAGGGATAAACCCTATCCAGGAAACGAAACGGCTCCCGGAAATCCGGGAGCCGAAAGCAGTGTTGCGGGCTCGGTTGTGTGCGCGAAGTATGAACCGAAGGTCTTACAACGCCTGGCGCTTGCGATATGCGGTTGCCGCGATGCCGCCAGCAACCAGTGCTGCAGCGCCGAAGCAGAGGGAAGCCAGAGGCATGTTCTGGTTGTCACCGGTCTTAGGGGCGGTGGTGCTGGTGCCCTGCAGGGCGGTGCCGCTCAAGTCCTTGACGTTCAGGGCTGCATTGCCGTCGTTGTTGACGGGCAGTGCCACGGCCCTGCCGCCCTGGTCGATCTTGACTGCTGCCTTACCATCGTCGGTGCTGAAGTTGATGTTGATGGCCTTTTCGCGGTTGTAGCCGGTGGGCGCCTTGGTTTCGGTCAGCACGTAGGAGGTGCCGCGGTCGAGCGTGTATGTCCTGCTCGTGCCGTCGCTGGTCCAGCTGTCCACGACATTGCCGGCCTTGTCTGCCAGGGTGAATTCTGCACCGGACAGGGCCTTGCCGGTCTTCGCATCGGTCTTGCTGATCACGATGGTGAAGTCGGTGGGGGTGCTTTCGGTAGGCTTGGTTGCGTTGGAGCCGTTGCCGTTACCGCCGTTGCCGGGCTTATCGGCAGGATTGTCGGACGGATTGTCGGGGGTGTCGGGATCAGGCTTGGGGTCGGCTTTCTTTTCCCACTGGGCGTACAGGGTGGTGTCCTGGTCGGCATTCTTCTTGGGGTCGAAGGCCTGCTTGCCTTCCTTGTCGTAGGTCCAACCCTTGAAGGTGTAGCCTTCGTCAGCGGGGTCCTTGACGAGGGCGCTGATGTCAATCGGCTTGCCCTTCTCGGTCTGCTTGGTCACCTTGTCTCCGTGGCCGTTCATATCGAAGATGACATCGACCATTACGATGGGGGGAGTGGAGGGGGTTTCCCAGACAGCCGTGAAGGTGATGTTTTCTTCAGCGGTGTATTCGCCGATAAAGGGATCGGTGCCTTCGGAGCCCTTAGGAATCCAGCCTACGAATGTGTAGTCGCCGTCAGTGCCTAGATCGGGGAGTTCGACGGTCTCGCCCTTGTTCACGGGTTTGGCCTCAGGTGCGGTCCCGAATTCGGATTCAAAAGCGATGGTGACCTGCTCTGCCGGTTCGGGCTCAGGTTCATTTTCGGTCCAGCTGGCAACCAGGATAGCGTTTTCATTGAATACAGTTCCGCTTTGGAATTCCATGCCATCCAAGAACCAGCCATTGAAGGTCCATCCTTCTTCTTCCATGGGGGGCAGGTCGGTAGCATTCAGCGCGGCGCCCTTTTCGATTACCTTGTCTTCAGGTTCGACACCATGTCCGTTGCGGTCGAAGTCGATGGTGACGGTTTCAGGCTGGGGGGCGGGCGTCAGAATGAGTCTTGCGCTCCTGAAGCCGGTCGTGGCGACTGAGCCCTCGATTTCAGCAGTTGCGGTGCCACCGGCTCCGATTTCATCTTTGAATGATGCGGTCATTTCGATGCCCTTATCTGTATTCAGATAGAGGGTGGATGCGGGAATCTGATCGCCGGTCAGGTTGGTAATGGTGGCTTTGCAAGTCGTCTCGCCTTCGACAGGCCAGGCAATATCAAGCCTCATCTTCCCATTGTCGCTGTTACGCATTGTGTTGAGGTCGGTCCATGCGTCGATGACCTCTTCATCGTCTGCCCAAGCATTATCCTGGACGCCTGAGAAAGAGAAGGCGCAAATGCCTACGATGGCTGCGAGCGCGAGGGCGAAAATTGCCAAGCGCTTAGCCAAGATTTCTTTCATTGGTGTATTCATCGTA
>SFII01000174.1 GCA_004555335.1 Coriobacteriaceae bacterium
ACCGGCGCCAGCAGGAACTGGGCGATCGTGGGGGTTGCCAGGTAGAAGATGCACATGGCAACCGCCAGGCACACCAGGATGCGGACGAACCTCATCCTCAATTCGCCCAGATGGTCGAGAAGCGGCATTCGCGCAGGTCCGATAGGCATGGCTATTCCCCCTTCCCGGTCTGCTGGGCAGACGCGTCATCCGCGTCCCCGTCCGTTGCAGGCACGATTCCGTAGAGCTCGTCGATGGAGATTGCGGGCGCGCTGCCTGCCCCACCGGCGGGCTGGGGCGTTTCCTCCGGCTCTGCGGCAGGTGCGCTTTCGGATTCGATACCGTACAGGGCCTCGACGGAAATGGCAGGTGCCGCGGGTGCTGCCTGCACCACGGGCGCCGGCTCGGCAGCTTCGGCGGAAGCTTGGACGGGCAGGGAACCCTCTTCCTGCATGCGCGCCCTGGCCTGCGCCTTCTTCTGAGCCAGCTGGGCCTTGCGCTCTTCGTTGCGGCGCTGGGCTTCGCGCTGGCGATCGTAGCGCGCCTTGTTTTCGGAGAAGCTCTCCTGCTTTTCCTTCGCGCCCTTTTCCAGACGCGCCATGGCGTCGAGGGGATTCTTGAAGGGATCTTCCGCCGTGGGGTCGAAGACCTCGTTTTTCAGGACATTCGACATCTCATTCTGGGCACGACGAAACTTGGCGATGGCCTGACCTATGGTCTTGGCCATCGCCGGAAGCTTATCGGGTCCGAAGATGATGAAGCCGAATATCAGGATGAGAATAAGCTCGTTTCCACCGATACCGAACAATGCCGTCTTCCTCCGTGAGTGTCGTCGTTCCGAAACAGCGCAGATAGTAGCGCTCTTCGGCCTTATGCGCCACCCAGGAATGAGAGCGCCACGGTGGGCAGGCCCAATGCCAGCACCAGCACCACGCATACCACGACGATGCCGATGCGCTTCATGCGCTGCTGGCGCTCGCGCTTGATGCGGGCCGCCTCCTCGCGCTTCTGCGCCGCCTCGAGCCTTGCCTGGCGCTGTTTCGCGGAAACCTTCTGCTTTGCCATTCGGATTCTCTTTCCCGTCGCCCGCCTAGTCGCGCAGGTCCTTGCGCAGAGCGACGAATTCCCTTACCGCCTCTTCGACATCGAAGGGGGTTTCCCACTTGCTGTTCTCGTACAGGATGGTGCCGCCGACCATGGTCATGACCACGTCGGTAGCGGAAGTGGTGTTGACCACCGCAGATGCGACATCGTCGGTGGGCATCTGATGGGACTGGGAGATGTCCACGGCGATGATGTCGGCATGCTTGCCCACTTCCAAGGAACCGATGCGGTTTTCCATGTGAAGCGCACGGGCGCCGCCCATGGTGGCCATTTCCAGCATGGTGGATGCAGGAAGGAAGTTATCCCTGTTCAGCGCGCGCTGCAGCAGCATGCCGGTGCGCATTTCGGCCATCATGTCAATGGAGTCGGTGGCAGCAGGCGAATCGGTGCCCAGGCCCACGTTGAAGCCCATCTTCAGGAATTCGCTCATGGGAGCCACGCCCATGCCCAGCTGCGCGTTGGCGCGCGGAGCGAGCGCGATGGACACGTTGTACTGCTTGAGCTTCTTCAGATCCTCGTCATCGATATGCACGCAGTTGATTGCCATGGTGCGATCCGCGCTGAAGGCGCCCCAGTTGAGCGCGTATTTGACGGGGGACACACCCGTGGGCATCCAGGGCGGGCATTCCACGAAGCCGCGGTTTTCGTCCATGCCGTGCACGGAGAAGGCGCTGGATCCGCGGCGCACGAAGTCGTATTCGTCACGGCTGCCTGCCAGATGCATGGCAACGCGCAGGGAGCTGCCCGCGAATTCGGCGCAGCGGGTATAGACCAGGGGATGGCACTTGAACAGCGCTGCAGGGGCGATGCCCAGAAGGATGCGGCTGCTGTCCACCTTGGCGGACCACTTGTCCAGGTCGGACGAGGCAGTGCGCATCGCATGGTCGATACGGGCCTTGTCCATGGCGCAGACCTCGCGGTAAACCACGCCGCGCATGCCCAGCTTCTGCATCGCATCCAAGGTGGCATCGCTGCCGGAAATGTCGGCGATGGTGGTGACGCCTGCGGAAATGGCTTCCAGGCATCCCACGATCGCGGACGCATGCTTGCCGGCGGCGTTCATCTTGTCCTTGCATTGGTCGATGCGGAAGCGCCAGTCGGAATAGGGCACGTCATGGACGATGCCGCGCAAGGCGGTTGCATCCATGTGGCAATGGACATTCACGAAACCGGGCATGAGCACGGTGTCCTTGTAGGTGCGGCAGGTCTCTTCGGGGTAGCGGGCGCGGAGCGCATTGGCGTCGCCCACATCCTGGATCTTGCCGTTTCGTATCAGCACGGCGCCGTTTTCGATGGAATCGGAAGTAATCGGCAGCACGTAATCAGCGCAAAGAAGCATAGCAACCTCCTGTGTTCACTCGTACACGCCATAATAGCATTGCAAAACCGAGGGCCGCGACGAGCGCGGCCCTTCATCGGTGAAGTTGTTACTGTTGCGCAACCTGCGCACCGCCCCTACACGCCCGAACCGGCAGCAAAAAGGGCGAAAACCCCTCGGCGGCACCGCATGTCCGCGTCCTAGTAGGGCTCTTCCAGGTTGGTGCGCGCCGCAGCGTCGGCATCCAAGCCGAAGAACTTGCCCTGCTTGTAGCGGTCCAGGGCCACGAGCGCGATCATCGCCGCATTGTCGGTGCATGCGCTCAAGGGCGGCATGGTCAGCGCCACCCCGCGCTTCTCGCATGCGCGTTCGTAGGCGCGGCGCAGCTCGCGGTTAGCAGCAACGCCGCCGCCCAGGCAGAACTCC
>SFII01000175.1 GCA_004555335.1 Coriobacteriaceae bacterium
GAGCCCTATACCCTTTCGGAAACCGGACGCGTTGCGGGCCATGTGACCCTGCCCAACCCCATCACCTTCACGGTGACTGCGGAAGGCAAAATCGCCATCGACCAGAACGCCGAATACGAGGGCACCGAACTGGCGCGCGTCTCCGAAAGCGGCCTGGAACTGACCCTTTCCAACCCCGAAATCCGCGCGAGCGCCCAGCTGACCAAGACCCTCGACGGTACGGGCAAGCTGGAAGGCGCCACCTTCAGCGTGTACCAGAAGGGCAACAACGGCGATACCCTTATCAAAGAGGGCCTGGTCACAGACAGGAACGGCCGGGTCAAAATCGATAACCTGGCGGAAGGCGAATACTACTTCGTAGAAACCGCCACCATCGACGGAGCCATCCTGGACGAAAGCCACATCGACTTCGAGATTACCGAAGACCTTGACGGCACCGTGGTGGAAAGGACCGCAGACAACCAGACCACTAAGATCTCCATCGCCAAACTGGTGCGCGATAGCGCAGCAGGCGAAGGCGATCCTGCCGACGGCGACCCGCTGCCCGGTGCCAAGCTGGAATTGACCGGCAAGTTCGCGAAGACCGCAAGCGACACCATTTCCTGGACTTCCAGAACCGCTCCGAAAGAACTTGTCGGCGAGCTGATCGTGGGTGAAACTTACACCCTCACCGAGACCAACCGTCCCGCAGGATATGTGCAGGCTGCCGGCTCCGTTCAGTTCAAGGTGCTCGAAGACGGGACAATTGAAATCACCAAGAACACCAGCTTCGACGGTAAGGATTTGGCAAGCGTCACCAACGGCGGCTTGGGCCTGAACTTCAGCAATGCGAAGATCCGCGGCAGCGTGGAACTGACCAAGACTATCGATGAAAGCGAACCCTTGGAGGGCGCGGTCTTCGACCTGTACCAGAAAGATGCCAAGCAGCCCCTGCAGACCGGCCTCACCACCAACGAGGACGGCAAGATCAAAGTCGACGACCTGGCGGAAGGCGAATACTTCTTCAAAGAAACCGCTACCGTCGAAGGCGCTATCCTGAACACGGACACCGTGGAATTCGCCATCGGCAAGGACGACTTCGGCAAAACCGTCGAAGTGAAGGCCGACAACACCAGCACGAGCATCGGCATCCTGAAGGTGAACAGTGACAAGAATCCCTGGAACGGAGACCTCGCTGACGGAGCCACCCTTGAAGGCGCGCAGCTGCAGCTGACCGGCCGTTTCGCAGGCGAGACCGAAAGCAAGACCATCGAGTGGACTTCCGGCGAGCAGGCAGAGCAATTCGCAGGCAAGCTGATCGTCGGTGAAGAATACACGCTCTCAGAAAAGGGCCGTGTAGACGACTATGTCACCCTGCCAGGCACAGTCACCTTCAAGCTGGACGATGCAGGCAAGATCCAGATCATCGACGACGAAACCGGTCTGGCGACTGTAGGCGATGACAAGCTTACGCTCAAACTCGCCAACGTGAAGGTGCGCGGCAGCATCGAGCTGACCAAGACCCTCAACGATGACAAGCAGCCTCTGAAAGGCGCGGTCTTCGACCTGGTCGCAACATCTGACGATGGAATGATCGGCATAATAATCGAACGAAACCTGATCACCGATGCTAACGGCAAGATCGTCGTGGACAACCTGCCCGAAGGTAAGTATCGCTTCGAGGAAACAAGGACCGTTAATGGCGTCATCGTACACGAGGACCCCATCCACTTCGAGATCACCGAAAACGACCATGGCAAAGTTGTCGCCGCGAAAGCAATCAACGAGACCACCAAGATCAGCTTCCTGAAGGTGAACAGCGATCCTGAGCCCGGCGAAGGCGAGCTGGGTGATGGGGATCCCCTGCCCGGAGCAAAGATGCAGCTGACGGGTAAGTTCGCTAAAACCACGGAAGACAGCATCACCTGGATTTCCGGCGAGGAACCCGAAGTGCTTGACGGCGAGCTGATCGTAGGTGAAACCTACACACTCACCGAAATCGGGCGTGTCGACGGCTACACCAGATGGAATGGCTCAGTAAAGATCTGGGTACGAGATGATGGAACGATCTCCATTATCAAAAACTCTCATTTAGGAAACGTACGGGCAGAACTCACCGAAGACTCCTGCGGTCTGACCTTGAACAACGTGAAGGTGCGCGGCAGCGTCGAGCTGACCAAGACCATCGACGACAACGAGCCCCTAGAGGGAGCTCAGTTCGACCTGTATGCAAAGGGCGCCGATAAGCCCTTGCAAACCGGCCTTGCTACTGATGCCGATGGCAAGATCGTCGTGGACAACCTGCCCGAAGGCAGCTATTTCTTCAAAGAAACCGCCACTATCGAGGGCGCGATCCTGAACACCCAGCCCGTGGAATTCGAAATCGCCGAGCGCGACCACGGCAAGGTCGTGAAGGCTTCCGCCGACAACGAGAGCACCAAGATCTCTATCCTGAAGGTGAACAGCGATCCTGAGCCCGGCGAAGGCGAGCTGGCAGACAAGGCCCCGCTCGCAGGCGCGAAGCTGCAGATCACCGGACGCTTTGCGGGAGACGAGGAGCTTAGCACCTACGAGTGGACTTCTACTGAAGATGCCGAGCAGTTCTCGCGCAAGCTGATCGCAGGCGAACAGTACACCATCACCGAACCGGAACGCGTCCCCGGATACGTTTCGCTGCCCAACCCCATCATTTTCCAGGTCACTGAAAAGGGCACTATCGAGATTATCCAGAACGCCAAAGTCGGAAACGACGCCCTGGCATCCGTCGATAAGGATGCCCTGAACCTGACCCTGGCAAACGTTAAGGTGCGCGGCAGCGTGGAGCTGGCCAAGACCATCGAC
>SFII01000176.1 GCA_004555335.1 Coriobacteriaceae bacterium
GATCATGACGACCGCTTCCGATATGGAGGGTATGGCTCGCTTCATCGGTGCGGATTATGGGAAATATATCATCCGCGAGCTGTCCGCTCCGGATGGGTACCTGGTCAGCCGCGATGTGATCTCTGTCACCATTGACGAGGGGTACACCAACACGGACAAGCCCGCCGCGACTGTGATCGACCCTGAAAAGAAGATCATGTGCATCAAGGCGGACACCTCCGGCAAGCCCATCCCCGGCGTAGAGTTCTCCCTCTACAACGCAGCCACCATGGAAAAGGTGGAGCTGCATTCCATCATGTCGCAGATGGATGAATTCATCCGCTACTGCAACAAGTATTGGACCGATGGATCCAAGAAGCTGGAGGAAGGTCCCAGCGAAGATCGTCGCCAGCTTCTGGTGGACTGCTTCTACCTGCTGCGCGTATGCACCCTGCTCATGCACCCCGTGGTGCCTTCGGGAACCCAGAAGATCTGCGAATACCTGGATTTCGATCCTGCGCGTTTCTTCAGCTGGGATGCGGACTTCGAGTCCATGGACGAGCTGTGCACCGATCAGGAGCGTGCGTGCGGGATGCATCGCATCGTTGAGCTTCCTCCCCGCACCGACTTCTTCGAGGCGCATCCTTCGCAGGTCAAGAAGTAGGGGAGCGGTATCGAGTGTCGGGTAATTGTGTGCACGGGCCTTTTCGCCCTTGCACAATCCCGTCGACGTGGTATCTTTTCTAGTTGCGTGTTTCAACCCTTGTATGGAAACCAAGGTGTTATTAAGGAGATCCAAACATGAAGCAGAACATCCATCCCGAATACGTTGACTGCACCGTGCGCTGCACCTGCGGCAACGAGTTCACCACCCGTTCCACCAAGTCCGAGCTGCGCGTTGACATCTGCTCCGCGTGCCACCCCTTCTACACCGGCACCCAGAAGCTGATCGACACCGGCGGACGCGTACAGCGCTTCACCAACAAGTTCGGTGCCGCCCGCGAGGCTATCGCTGCCCGCGAGGCTGCAAAGAAGGCAGAGCGCAAGGCTGCCGCAGAAGCAGCAGAAGCAGCACGTCAGGCAGAGCGCGAGGCTAAGGCTGCCGAAAAGGCAAAGCGCGCTGCTGAATACGCTTCCAAGGCTGAGGCCGAGGCTGCTAAGGCTGCCGCAGAGGCCGCAGAAGCTGCTGCTGAGGAAGCAGTAGAGGAAGCTCCTGCAGAGGAAGTAGCCGAAGAGGCTGCTGCCGAATAAGCAAGAATTGCTTGAATCGAAGAAGGCCCCTTCGGGGGCCTTCTTTTTGTTGCTAGGGGCTTGAGCCATGCGCGTGCGAAGCCACAGCATGTGCGAGCCATATGAGGCTGCAGCCGAGGATCCGCCTGCACTGCGGGTGCGCAGCCGCACCGAGGATCCGCCCGCCCATCGGGTGCCAGTAATCGATACGTGCATTCCCGGGGAAAGCTCAGCGGTGTGCCGGTGGATCGGGTAGGGTATCGGAGTGGGCTGATGCCGGTCCCTCGGTGCCGGCGCAGGCCGAAACCGGCAGCGACGGTGCCTGCGTGAGCTTTCCTTCGCGAACGACCTTCGGCCTACTGCAGGATGCGGCCCTTATGAGGGCTCCAGGCGATGAATGCCCAGGTGGATACCCGTGTTTCCTTCAGCTTCAGCTTGCCGGGGCATTCGGGGGTGGGATCGGTGTTTTCGATGAGCATCTCCGAAAGCCATTCATCGAGTAATCCATGGAAGCGCGCCAGATCACGGGCTTCGTCTTCGAGCCTCCAAGCTTGCTCCTCGATGCAGCGCAGGAGCATGGTCCGGTAGTCTTCCTGCGCTTGCTGGAAGCTGTCATAGCCGCAATCGCGGGCGCTCGAGATGTAGTTGCAGCTGGGTTGGTACCCTAAGTTGATGAGGATGTTCAGCAGGTATTGGTGGGTGCGTAGCCCGCGTTCCTGCATGCCGCAGATGCCGATGATGCGGTTGTCGATGCGCGGCGTGGTGCCGATGCTCACCGTGGCGCAGCAGAGCCTGCGGGCAGTGCGGCTCATCTTGCGCACGTGCTGTTCCAGGCTTGCCGAGGTGGCGATCGAACGTGAGGCGATGACGGCGTCTACGCAGGATTCGCCTACGCCGAATTCATCCCAATCGTCTTCCCAGGCCATCTTCTTGACATCGATACCGTCCAGCTGCCGCGATTCCATAGCCTGGCGCAGCTGTCCGAGCATCCCTTCGCTGAAATCCGCGGCGATCACCATATGGCCTGCCTGGGCAAGCGGGATAGCAAGATGCCCGGCGCCGCATCCCATGTCGAGGACGGATTCGCCCGGATGCAGCCCTGCGAGGCGGAGGAAGTCGTTCACGTATGCGCTTGGTGAGTCTTTAACCGTGAAATTGGCTGCACGTGCATCCCATGCGCTGCTGTCCGAGGGGATTTCCGGGGTGCTGGTGAGCCTTCGGTATTCCTCGTCCCAATCCCGGCTTTGCAGGACGCTGGGTGCTTCATGGGTGTTCATGCAACTTCCTTCCCTCGCTTGATGCAGGCAGGCACATTGTAGTTGATGCCGGGCATTTCCGCGCCGATTCCCGTTGGTGGCGGTATCGCTTTCCCTCCCTGCGAGAGCCTCCTTTCGCGGGCGGCGGGCGGCGATTGCCGTATGGAGTCGTGCTCCCTTTGTGGCATCGGGGCGCGGTCGTGCCGCATCGGTTACTATGTTCGATGGAAACGGAGGGGTCCGTCACCAGTGCGGCCTTTTCATATTGAGGATACGAAAGGAATGCTTGCATGAACGTCGAGCTTCTTTACCATACGCCCGATCCCGAACGGGCGATCGCTACGGCGGCGCGCC
>SFII01000031.1 GCA_004555335.1 Coriobacteriaceae bacterium
TGCCGGGCCCCGTCCGGTGCGAGCCTACTTCGCTTGAAGCTGCCCCATCACCAGCAGGGTCTGCTCGATGCCTTCGCCGATGGTGTAGTGCGGCTGCCAGCCCAGCGCCTTCAGCTTGCTGCCGTCCATCATCGCCTTGGTCGCGGTGGAATAGCCCGCACGCTCGGTTTCGCTGGGAAGTTGGAAGACCACCTTGGTGCCCGCGTGCTCGGCGATGGATTCCGCCAGTTCGCGCAGCGTGACGTCCGACCCTGGATCGGCCACGTTGTAGGCGGCCCCGCATTCGCCTTCCAGCAGGCACGCAAGCAGCGCGCCCACGGCATCTGCGCAGTGCGTGTACGAGAACTTCTGCGTGCCCTCGGACTTCAGCACGATGTCCTCATGCGCCAGGCCCTTCTTCAAGAACTGCGACAGGGCCTTGGTGTCGCTTTCCAGCAAGGTGGGCCCGTATACGCGCGAAAGGCGGGGGATCACCACGTCGAGCCCCTCCTGCTTGATGTATGCCTGGCAGAGGGCTTCGCCCAGGCGCTTGCTTTCCGGATAGCCGGCGCGCAGGGTGTTGCAGTCGATATAGCCGCAGTAGTCTTCGGCGAACAGCTCTACATCGCCGCGGTTCTGGCCGTATACCTCCACCGAGGAGAGGAATTCGAAGCGCTGCGCCTTGGTCTTGGCGGCGAAGGAGAGCAGGTTCTCCAACCCCTTGGTGTTGGTGGCGATGGTGCCGATGGGGTCGGTGGAATAGGCGAGCGGATGGGTGTTCGAAGCGGCGTGGATCACATAATCGGCACGGGGCAGGTCTTCGGGCAGGCCCTGGTTCACGTCGCATTCCACCAGATGCAGGCACTGGGGCTCGAAGGCCCCCTCGAAGCGCGCCTGCAGGCGCTTTATACTGCGCCCGATGGCATAGATCCGGGTACCGATCCCCTGGAACAGCAGGGCGTCGGCGAGCATGCTGCCGATCATGCCCGATGCCCCCGTGATCAGCACCGTGGCATCGGTGAGCCTTCCCCAGGGCAGGTCCGCATCGCAGATGCGCGCCAGGTCCTGCAGGTATGCCTCGTTCTCGTAGAGCGTGCCCATGGTGTTCCTTCCGTCCTTACTTCAGCCAGGTGCTGGGGTCCGCGTTCAAGTAGGCCTTGAACAGCTTCAGGTCGTCTTTGGTGGTGAGCTTGATGTTCTTGTCCGATCCCGCGGCAAAGTACAGGCGCTCGCCCAGTTCCACCATCATGGTGTTGGCATACGACGACCCGTAGATGCCGATCTTCTTCTCGAAGGCCTCGTGGTAGGCCCAGTCCAGCTTGCCGAACTTGTAGGCCTGGGGCGTGGAAACGCGGCGCAGGGTTTCGCGGGGGATGTAGCTGGTGGTGGAGATTTCGTCGTCTACGATGAAGATCTGCTCGTTGTAGGGCAGGGAGGTGACCGCGTTGCCGTATTGGTGGCACTTGGCGATCACGTCGGAGAGCACTTCCGAGTCCACGAGCGGGCGGATGCCGTCGTGCACGATCACCGTATCGTCGTCTTCGCAGATGCCCTCGAGCGCGAAGACGCCGTTGCGGATGGATTCCTGCCCGGTTTCGCCGCCGGTGACGATCCATTTCAGCTTGTCGATGCCGAACTGCCGCGCGTAGGCCCAGACCAGTTCCTCCCAGCCCTTGATGCACACCACTTCGATGGCGTCCACCTGCGGATGGCGCTGGAAGCCCTCCAGGGTGTAGATGAGGACGGGTTTGTCGTAGACGTGGATGAACTGCTTGGGGATGTCCTGCCCCATGCGGTGGCCGGACCCTCCGGCTATGATGACGGCGACGTTCATGTTCCTCCTCGTGGTGCTTGTGCGGGCGCCCGTGCGCCCGCGTCCGAGTAGAGCGCAGGTGCGGTTAGTCGATCTTCTTCCAGGGGTATTCTTCCCTGTGCCGGGCGAACCATTCCTTGTACGGCGTGTCGGGGTCGAAGATGGTGCTGCCATGCATGCGCCCGTTCAATGCGGTCACGTCGTCGGGCATGCGCAGGTAGTCGCCATACTGCAGGGTCATGATCTCCGGGTAGAACAGCGGTGCGCGCAGGCGCAGGTCCTCGAAGTCCAGGTAGCAGTAGCCCTCGTACCAGGCGGCGGGCCATTGCACGTTGCCGCGCCAGTCGAGCGTGATGTCGCCTGCGATGAGCGTGTCCTTCCGCGCGTACTTGCCCATCACCTTGCGGTTCAGGTAGTCGAAGTAGCGCTTCCTCCCGTAGACGCGGAAGAAGGCCTGCCAGAAGCGCTCGCGCAGCACGCCTAAGCCGTGCAGCTCGCCGCGCAGGTCGAAGCACATCTGCATGCGCATCTTCTTCCTGTCCAGCTCGCGGTGCCACAGCTTGCGCCGGAGCATGCCGTCGGGGACCTTGTCGAGCACGAAGATGTCCAGGAAGATGCCGCAGTTCACGTCCTCCTTCTTGCCGTCGCCCTCGA
The DNA here is from genome assembly GCA_004555335.1 of Coriobacteriaceae bacterium. Classification (GTDB taxonomy): domain Bacteria; phylum Actinomycetota; class Coriobacteriia; order Coriobacteriales; family Eggerthellaceae; genus W1P20-047. The sequence continues at coordinate 2,447 of SFII01000031.1, forward strand.
TGAAGCCCGTGGTCTCGCTGTTGCGCAGCTGGGCGTGGGTGCGATAGAAGGGGCCGTCTTCGGACAGGGTGGTCTGGAAGAAGTAGGGATGGGCGAACTCGCGGTCGGCGATCTGCCACAGGCGGTCGTAGTCCGCACGCGGCATGATCACATCCACGTCGTCGTCCCAGGGGATGAATCCCTTGTGCCTGATGGCTCCCAGTAGCGTGCCCCCGTCCAGGAAGTAGGCCAGCCCGTTGCGCTCGCACACCTCGGCGAACTTGGCCAGAAGGTCCAGCTCCACCGCCCAGATGCGCTTCATCTTGGCGGTGACGGTGTATCCGCAGCGTACTTCTTCTGCAAGGAAGCCCTCCGGCATGCTATGCGTCGGCGTGATCAAGCCCCAGCACCTCCTTCGCCTTGCGCACGGCGGCCCCCAGGCCGAAATCGCGCTTGGTTTGCCCGATGGCCTGGAAGGCGGTCTGCCTTCCCAGGACCAACCGGGTGAATTCGCCTTCGCTGCGGAAGAGCGCGAGCAGGTATTCGCGCTCCTGCGGGGTGTACAGGCCGGCGTCGATCAGGTGCCGGTCGCGCAGTCCGGTGAACTGGCGCCTCACGAAGGAGGCGTATTCGCCGTGGTGTTCCGCGCCGATGCGCTGCATGGTCTGGCAATGGGCCCTGAACAGGCGCTCGTAAAAGGCGGGCAGTACCTGCTGCTCGAATTCGGGGTGCCGTCCCAAGAACTCGCGGATCCAGTCGAACTCGGCTGCCATGGCGTATACCTTGCCGGGATCGTGGATGGAGGAACCCGGGTTGTCGATACGGTAGCAGTAGCAGGGCCTGGGCACGTAGACCAGGCTTTCCGCCTGCGTGAAGGCCTGCCAGAAGAAGCCGTTGTCCTGGTACGAGGCGCCAGGGGTCTCGTGGTAGCGGATGCCGCAGCGGCGCAGCAAGTCCATGCGATAGATGCCCGACCAGTTGTGCATGGGAAAGCTGTATACCTCCACTTCGCTGTTGGGGTGGATGCGGCGGTAGTGGTACGAGGAGTCGCGCGTCATCTGCTTGGCGACCAGCATGATGCGCCCGTTGCGCGTGGTCATGTCGAAGTAGTCGCCGCGCACGATGTCGGCATCGAAGCGCTTCGCGGCCTCGTAGAGGATCTGGTAGCTATCGGGCTGGATGATGTCGTCCGATTCCAGCACGGCGAAGTATTCGCCGGTTGCAGCCTCGATCCCGCGGTTCATGGCAACGCCGTAGCCGCCGTTTTCCTTGTGGATCACCTTCACGCGCGGGTCCGCCGCGGCATATTCGTCCAAGATCTGCGGGCACGAATCGGTGGAACCGTCGTCGACGCAGATCAGCTCGATGTCGGTCAGGGTCTGGGCGAGCGCGCTCTCGATGCAGGGGCGCAGGTACTTTTCTACGTTGTATACGGGAACGACCGCGGAGATCTTGGGCATGGCATTGTCCTCGCTGCGGTGCTAGCGCCCGCCGTTCGCGGCGTCCAAGCGCGCGGAGGCGGCGATCCTATGCAGGATGGTCTTGTCCAGGTCGCTGAAGATGGAGGGGTCGCCCACGAAGTCCAGGGTGCGGATGCTTCCTCCGAAACGCTGCACCTGCCTGATCGCGCTTGCGACGTAGTCCAGGTTGCTGGGGTTGTTCAGCAGGATCAGCGCATCGTTGCGCGCTGCGTAGTTGCCCACGCAGAAGGCGTCGTCGGGATGGCGCGGGTTCACCACCACCAGGCGCTCGACGGGGCCTGCGCCCTCGCGGATGCGCTCTTCTTCCAGCCAGTCGAAGATGCGCTCGTTCGCTTCGTGCTCGTTGTCGGCGATGAAGCGCACGATTTCCACCCCCGCTTGGCGCAGGGGCGCAAGATGGCCTTCGTTGATTGCTTCTTCGCCGGCTAGCACGAGCGCGCGCTTGAAGTGCGCCTTCACGACGTCGATGATGTCCCGGTCCAGGACGGTCTTCTTGCTGGTGAAGAACAGGGGTGCTGAAAGCTTGGTCGCCGCAGGCAGGATGGCGAACTGGTCGCCCACGCAGAATTCGGGGCTGATCACGCAGGTGTCGCCCCAGATGCCCCGCTCGCGTCCGAATTCGAATACCGCCAGGGAAAGCCTGGTGTTGGTGCCTTCGGTGATGACATGGGTATGCGCGGGCGCCTTCGGCAGGTCGGCTGCGATCTTCTGGGGGTTCTGGAACAGGGTGCAGCTGACGAAGATGGCGTTGTCGGGCGCGAGCTGTTCGAGTGCCTGGCGCGTGACGTCGGGCACGCTCTGCTCGGCGCAGGTGAGCATCTTGGCTCCCAGGGCGCTTGCCAGGCCGGTGGCGATCAGGCTCTGCACGTGGTCTTCGCTGGGGGTGTAGACCACCGTGTCCACGTGGCCCTGTTCGGCCTGCGCCATCTTGGCCGAGGTGCCGAACTTCGTGTCGCCGTAGATGGCGTTGCACTGCACGCAGGAAGTGTTCACGTCGGTGTTCTCGAAGGTGTCCATGATCACCTTCTCCGACTCGGCGCAGCCGGTGCGGCCGCCGACCAGCTGGTAGATGCGGCAGACGTCTTCGGCGGTGCCGATCATGCGGGTGTGGCCCTTCTCGATCCAGATGGCCTTATTGCATAGGCGGCGCACCTGCTCGTTGCTGTGGGATACGATCAGAACGGTGACGCCGTGGTCCCTGATCAGCTCTTGGATGCGGCGCTCGCACTTCTGGCGGAACATGAAGTCGCCCACCGACAGCACCTCGTCGACGATCAGGATGTCGGGGACCATGATGGTGGCGATGGCGAATGCGATGCGCGCGACCATGCCCGACGAATAGTTCTTCATGGGCATGTCCAGGAACTTGGACACCTCGGAGAATTCCACGATCTCGTCGAAATTCTGGTCGATGAACTTCTTGGAATAACCCAGGAGCGCGCCGTTCAGGTAGATGTTCTCGCGGGCGGTCAGTTCCAGGTCGAAGCCCGCGCCCAGCTCGATGAGCGGCGCGATCTTGCCATGGATGGTGCATTTGCCGCGGGTGGGCTCCAGCACGCCCGCGATGATCTTCAGGATGGTGGATTTGCCCGACCCGTTGGTGCCCATGATGCCGTAGACGTCGCCCTTCTTCACTTCGAAGGAGATGTCGTCGAGCGCCCAGAATTCCTTGAAGGCCAGCTCGCGGCGCACGGCGGCGATGGCGTATTCCTTCAGGCTGTTCAGCTGCGCGCTCGCGATGTTGAACATCATGCCCACATGGTCGACCTTGATCATGGTCTCGCGGTTGTCGGCGGCATCCAGGTCTGCGCCCAGGTTCGAGGTGTTTACTACTTCTGGCATGGTGAAACGCTTCCGTTCTGCGAATTGCGCGTTAGACGTACAGGATGAACTTGCCTTCCAGCTTGCGGAAGACGGCGAAGCCGATGGCGAAGCTGGCGAGCCCGAATGCCAGGCAGACCAGGTTTTCCGTCAGGCTGGGGGTGTTTCCGTACAGGAAGATGTCGCGGAAGTACGTGACGTAGTGGTACATGGGGTTGAAGAATTCCGCCTTCTGCATCCATGCGGGTAGGATCTCGATAGGGTAGAACAGCGGGGTCGCATAGGTCCAGGCGGTGATGACGACGCTCCACAGGTGCAGCACGTCGCGGAAGTACACGGCGGCGGCGGCAAGCAGCATGCTCAGGCCCGCGCTGAACAGGACCGCGTACAGCATGAGCAGCGGCAGCCACAGCACGTTGGCGGTGGGCATGATGCGGAAGAAGATCATGACCAGCAGCACCGCGACGAGCGAGAAGCAGAAGTTGAGCAGGTGGAACAGCACCTTTTCCAGGGGGAAGATCAGCTTCTCGATGCGGATCTTCTTGATGAGCGAGGTGGATTCCAGGATGGAGGCCATGCCGTCGCGGGTGGAATCCGACATGAGGGCGAAGATGGTGTTGCCCAAGATCAGGTACATGGGGAAGTTGGGGATGTCGGCGAACTTGATGAAATTGCTGAAGACCAGCGCCAGCACCGCCATCATGAGCAGGGGGTTGAGCACCGACCAGACCACGCCCAGGGCGCTGCGGCGGTATTTCTTCTTGAAGTCCTTCGAAACCAGCATGCAGAGCGTGAACCAGTTGCGCCGCATGGCCGGAGTGGGAAATTCTTTCATGGGGTCGTTCTTTCCGTTCGACTGCATTTCGCATAATTGCGCAAATCTACATTTTACTGTTTTGCGCAATGGCGGGGGGCGAATACAGTCAACGCCCACAATGCGGCGGCCGCCCGGGGCTTTGCGGGGACATGCGCGGGCGAACCGTACGGCGCCCGGATGCCTTCCTTGGCGGGGCGCACGAGGGGTGGTGCGTGCTATCGGGGCACGGGTTGGAAAGGGGCGTCCGACTGGCACGATGCGCCCGGTTACCGGGCGCATGCAGCGGGCTGCAGGCGCCTTCTACCAGGGAAGATCTTCGGGATGGGCGGCGCAGAAGGCTTCGGGGCCTGCAAGAAGCTCGGGGCAGAGCGCCCGGTCCGCTTCGGAGAGCAGGGCGGGATCCAAAAAGCCCCGGCGTTCGGCGTCTTCCATCTCCGCGGCCCACCTGAGCGCGAATTCGCTTCGGTATTCGGGGGCGATGCGGTTGTAGTTCCACTTGTAGGTGGCGAACTTGACCGCGGCCAGCACCGGCGCGAATGCCGCCTGCTTTGCGGGGCGCGCGGCCAGATAGGCTTCCGAGGCGGCGAACTCGTCGCAGACGGCGTAGACCTTGGCCTGGGATTTCACGGAGGAGGCCGCGTTGTCCACGCGGTAGTTCAGCAGGCAGTCGGGCAGCAGGGCGGCGCGTCCGGCTGCGAACCAGGTACGCTGTACGAAGGAGGTGTCTTGGTACGAGGCGCCCGGGGTCTCGTTGAAGCGGATGCCGTTTTCCCGCAGCATGGACGTGCGGTACAGACCCGTCCAGATGATGGGCAGCACCTTCACCACATCCACCTGGTCGGCGGGCTTGAAGACCCGCTTGTATTTGAAGCCGGCGAAGGCCTCGATGGGATGTGCCTGTCCCGCGCAGTATTCGCTGTAGTTGGATTTCACCAGGTCGCAGCGGTGGAATCGGGCGAAGCGGTAGAGCTTCTTGAACATGTCCCGTTCGGCGAAATCGTCGCTTTCCACGATTCCCACGTATTCCCCGCGGGCGGCATCGAGGCCGCGGTTCATGGATGCGCCGTAGCCCGAATTGGGCTTGTCGATGATCTGGATGCGCTTATCGCGCTCGGCATAGGATCGCAGCACCGCCAAGGTGGAATCGGTGGAGCCGTCGTTGATGCAGATGATTTGCAGCTGCCTCAGGCTCTGGCCGATCAGGCTTTCCAGGCACTGGGGGAGGAACTTCTCGACGTTATAGCAGGGCACCAGGACGGTGACCTTGGGGGTTTCGCTTGCCATCTATTCTCCTTCCGTCGCGGTGATCCGATAGAGCCGCATGTCGCCCTCGCTCAGCAGCAGTTCGAGTCCAGGGGTTTGATCGTCGATCGCCTCGATTCCAGTCCAGTTTTCCGGGTGGTACGAAACTGTATAGCGCATATAGTCTTCTTCAGGCAGGGTGCCCTGGTCCAAGAGCAGGAGGTACTTCGCGTTCGATTTGCGGAGGGCCCGTGCGACGTCCTCATCCTCGGCCATCCTGTCGGCCCCGAAGCGAAGGGTTTGGCTCGTGCTATTGTCTCCCGATTGATTGTAGCCGCCCCAGAAACGCCAGTAGACGTTCAGGTTCCAGTTGGCTGCGGCGAATGCGCTGCCATCGTAGGGATGGTTCAGTATCACCGCATCCGGCTCTACCGTGCTGCTCACTTTATCCAGGAAGGCGCGCTCTTCGGCGCCCAGCACATCGTCGCTGCGGGAGGCGTTGTTCTCGAAACTGATCAGATAGCGCGTGTAGCCGAAGGCGGTGTCGATCATGCGGTTTCCGGGAAGGTAGTACGCGGGGTGGAACAGGACCACGGCGATCATCGCGGCAATCAGGCCCGTAAGAACCGCGGGGACGTTCAGGGTGCGGGTGCGGTCGCCATGCCGGGCGCGACCTGGGGTGTGCGCGGGTTTGCGCGGCGATGCCAAGAGGGCTTTGACCGCATCGGTGATGGCGAGCAGGCCCAGGCATGCCAGGGGCAGCGCCACCAGGGAGAGCACGCCGCAGATGCGGTAGGAATCCTGGTACCAGAAGCCGGTGAGCCACATCTTGACCAGCCCGTCAGAGAACGCATTCACTAAGTACATGATGCTCGCAATTGCAAGGGATGCGATCATCCAACGGTGCCTTCTCTGCTTGAGGGTGCTCGCGGCGCCCACCATCACCAGTAGCGCGAGCAGGTATTGAGCGGGTCCGTCGCGTAAGGCGAGCGTTAGCAGTTTCAGGAGGGCTTGCCTTGAGGATGCGAAGGAGGGCCAGGAGAAGCTAACGACCGATGCGAAGAACGGCATGTTAAGTGCAAGGGCCCATCCCGCGACGGCGATTGCGAAAAGCCCGGCACAGGCGGCGAACCGCAGCTTGTTCCTGCTGCCATCTTCGCGGATGAAGCAGGGTAGGTCCAACATCTGCATGCAGGTATAGGGCACGAGGATGATGGCAAGTGTGAAGACCGCATTGGGGTGGGACAGCCCTAATCCCATCAGGCAGGCGAAGAATGCCGCCCCTGCAAGAGCGGTGCTGCCCTTGCCTAGCCGGTTTTCGAAGATGGCCATGTAGCACGCTGCAGTGCCGAAGACCATCGCGAAGGCCGCCATGTTGGGGTAGAGGGGGCCGAAGGTAATCATCCCCCAAGGGAATGCTGCGAATGCGAGGGGGAGTATCGCACAGGGGGCGAAGGTGCGCCCGCGCAGGAGCACGGAGAGCGCAGACCATGCGCTGATGGGGGCGACTAGCGCCGCGAACAGGGCGTTGGTGGCGTTGACGGACAAGGCGACAGGAACATCGAAGGCACTGACGGACAGTGCGGCAATGCAGTGCCATGAGGAAGGATAGAAGCCCGACAAACCCTCATCGAAAGGCGGGTTTTCCAGGTTGTGGTACATGTCGATTCCGATGGGCGAGAAGGTGCCGGTATCCACGAAGGCCTGGATCCTCATCATGTGGGACAGGTTGTCGTATGCCTGGAAGAAGGATGCGGGGCCATCAAGGTGTTTCACGAAGATGATCGCGCAGACGGCGATGCCCGCGCAGGTGAAGGCCGCAAGGCTTATTGCCTGGTTCCTCGCAGGGGATTCGGGTATGTTGGCGATGAGCGCGTCGTTTCGTACCAAGGCGCGTGCGATGGCCTCGCTTGCGATGAAAGCCGCGAGTGAGAAGGCCAGTACGGGCAGTCCGATGCTCGCCCAATCGGCCCAGATACCCGCTTTCCAGGCAATCAGAGCCCAGATTTCCAACAGGGCGCAGGATATCGCGGGTGTTGCCCCCAGGGCGAGGTGGCGGGCCAGGCGCAATGCACGAGCGAGCAGGTAGCCTGGAACGAAGAGGAAAACCGCCTCGAAGGCGAAAGATGCTATGAATTGGGACCACATGGGCGGGCAACCATCCGTGAATCATGGGGCTGTTCGCCCCTCCGGCAGGGAAGGGTGGAGGCGCCAAGGGGAAGGTATTCCATATGCGGCTCCGAATTGCTAGGGTGATTCTACCCGTGCAGGCCTGGTGCGTCCAACCGTGTCGGGTGCACGAGGGCGTGCTTTGATAGTATTCAGGGGAGCTTACAAGCGTGATGCAGCTCCGATATCCTGTCTGAACTGCGGCAAATCCACCCGCAGGCGTCGATTTGTTTTCTGCGTGAAAGGTGCCTCCGATGACGAAGGTTTCGGTGATCGTCCCCATATACAACTGCGAGAAATACGTGGCGCAATGCGTAGAGTCCCTTCGAGCGCAGACCATGGAGGACTTCCAAGCGATTTGCGTCGACGACGGCTCGAAGGACGCCTCCCTGGATGCGGCGCGTGATGCAGCGGCGGGCGATGGGCGGTTCGATTTCTACCAGCTGCCCGAAAACCGCGGCCAGAGCGTTGCGCGCAATCTGGCGCTTGATCATGCCCGGGGCGAATACCTGGTGCTGCTCGATGCCGATGACTATCTGGTGCCCGAAGCGCTCGCCAAGTTGGTTTCCCGGGCTGACACCCAGCGCCTTGATGACCTTTACTTTTCCGGGAAGGCCTTCTTCGAAGACGAGCAGGCGCGCCGGCTGGTTCCGGAAGATTACAGCAACCGTCCCTCCTTCGAGGGGGTTGCAAGCGGCATGGAACTATTCGCCTTCTTCGAGCAGAGCGATGCCTTCTTCGCCCAGGCCCCCCTGCGCATGGTGCGCCGCGATCTGGTGGAGCGGGCGCAGATCCGCTTTTGCGAAGGCATCATCCACGAAGACCTGCTGTTCACCATGCAAACCCTGGTCGAATCGGCGCGTTCTTCGTTCTTGAACGAAGAACTGTACATGCGGCGCGTGCATGCGGGCTCCACCATGGCCCAGCCCCGCAGGACGGCGGAGAACGTGCGCGGGCATTTCGTGTGCCTGCAGAAGATGGAGCGCTGGATACGCGAGCATCCAGACCGCCTGGACGGCGACTTCGCCCAGGCGATGGCGCACCGCTTCGCAGCCTACCGCGCCCTGATGGCCCACGACTGGAAGCTGGAGCTGACGGAGGGCGAGCGCGCGGGTTTCCTGGATTCGCTTTCGCCCCTGGAGCGGTTCGAGTTCTTCAGCAGCGTCGTGTATCCCGACACCTACGTTCAGGATGTCTACGATTCGAAGACCTATCGCCTAGGTGATGCGATTGCGTCGCTTCCCCGGACCGTGGTGGAAAAGGTCTCCGGTGCGCTGCGTCGCGGAAGGGAGTCCTAGCATGAAGGCGAGTTCGACCATGCGGCAGGATTCGATGGCGGGTGTCGGCAAGGGAGCGCAGGACGCAACGGCTGGGGTGCGCGGGCATGCAGATGACGCGCCCGTGGTGAGCGTGATTGTGCCCGTCTACAACGCAGGCGCGTGGATCGGCCGTTGCCTGGATTGCCTGTGCGGGCAGACCTTGCGCGACTTCCAGGTCATCTTCGTGGACGATTGCTCGACCGATGCCTCGGTGCAGGCGATCGAGCGGGCTGCGGCGGCGGATAACCGCATCGGGTTGGTGCGGCAGGAGCGCAATGCGGGCCCCGGCCCTGCGCGCAACGCGGGAATCGCCCAGGCGCGCGGGCGCTATCTGACCTTCTTGGATGTCGATGATCGCTATGGATCGTCCGATTATCTGGAGGTGCTGTGCAATGCAGCGGGACGCAGCCGTTTCGGGGTGGCAGGCGCCTGCCTTGCCAACGAGCATGCGCGCGGGCGCGTGGAGCGCGACTTCCCCGAAGACGGGCTGTACTGGGGTTATACCCTGCGCCAGTCGGGCGATGTTCCCTTCGGGCGCTTCCAGTTCGACTACGGCTTCCATCGCTTCGTCTTTCGCAGGGACCTGTTCTGCGACGGGGCGAACCGCTTCCCCGGGCTGCGCTACTACGAGGATCCCGTGTTTCTGGTGCGCATCCTTGCCCAGGCGGGCGGGTTCTTCGCGGTGCCCGACAGGGAATACCTGTACCGCTGCGATTTCCGCAGGCAGAACTGGAG
>SFII01000177.1 GCA_004555335.1 Coriobacteriaceae bacterium
GGGCTATCTGCATATGGCGAAGGACGCCGTTGCCGTGGGTGGCACCACCTGGCAGTTCTTCACCCGCAATCCGCGCGGTGGCAAGGCGAAGGCCATCGATGGGAAAGATGTTGAAGCCATGCGGGCCTTTTGCGCCGAACATGGTATCGATCGCATCCTGGCACATGCCCCCTACACCCTCAATCCGGCATCTGCCAAACCCGAAACGCGTCAGTTCGCCATCGCAACCTTGGCTGATGACTTGCAGCGTATGGAATACACGCCAGGCCAGTACTACAACATGCATCCTGGTGCGCATGTGGGTCAGGGCGCGCAAGCGGGGATCGAGCTTATCTCCGACGCGCTGAATCGGGTGCTCGACCCCGGGCAGACAACCACCTTGCTTCTGGAAACCATGGCCGGCAAGGGCACCGAGGTAGGGCGCAGCTTCCAGGAACTGCGGCAGATCATCGACCGGGTTGAGCTTTCCGACCATGTGGGCGTGTGCCTGGATACCTGCCATGTGTGGGATGCGGGATACGACATCGCCGCCGACTTGGATGGCGTGCTCGAGGAGTTCGACCAGGTACTGGGGCTCGAACGGCTTAAGGCCATCCACTTGAACGACAGCAAGAATCCCTGCGGAGCGCGCAAGGACCGCCATGAATGTATCGGCCAGGGGGAAATCGGTTGGGAGGCGCTGCTGGCGGTGACCCGTCACCCGGCTCTTGCCCATCTTCCCTTCTACCTGGAAACCCCTCAGGAGAAGCTGGAGGGTTGGGCGCAGGAGATCGCACGCCTGAAGGCGGGGGAGTAGCGGCCTTCCATGCCGTGTGGAGGGGCTCGTTCTCTCGAGGGGCGAACCTGTGATATTCCACGGCCCGCTGGCTCTGGCCTTCCAAACCGCGTTGAAGCCGGCATTCGTTTCTGCTAAGTGCTTCGTGCGCTTGCGGTTTCCAATCGCAAGGGAAATGGCTCTGCGTCCATTGGGGCGAGCTCGCTTTGTTCGGGGAGCTGGCCGCTTGCGTTTCAGGAAAACTGATCGAATATCCGATTTATCGTGTTAAATCCTTGTTTCGCGGATACAATGGTGCGAATTGTGCCGCGAGACCTGGAGGGGATTTTGGCTAGGGAACAATTCGGAAGCCGCATGGGCTTCATCTTAGTAAGCGCCGGGTGCGCTGTCGGTTTGGGAAACGTCTGGCGCTTCCCGTATATCACGGGCCAATACGGTGGTGCAGCCTTCGTGCTGCTGTATCTGGTCTTCTTAGTGGGCTTGGCCCTGCCCGCCTTGATCATGGAATTTGCCTGCGGCCGTGCGTCGCAGAAGGGCATTGCCCGCAGCTTCGATGTTCTCGAGCCTGAAGGCACCAAGTGGCATGTGTGGAAGTGGTTCGGGCTTGCGGGTAACTACCTGCTCATGATGTTCTACACCGTCGTTACCGGCTGGATGCTGTGCTATGCGGTGAAGAGCGCAACGGGCCAGCTTGCAGGCGTGGATGTCGCCGGCTCCGAGGCGGCCTTCGGCGGCATGCTGGCAAGCCCCGGGCTCATGCTGGTTTTCCTTGCCCTGGTAGTGGGCATCGGCGTACTTGCCACGGCTTTGGGCGTGCAGAAGGGCGTGGAGAAGATCACCAAGGTGATGATGGTCGCCCTGTTCTTCTTCCTTGTGGTGCTCGCCGTGCATAGCCTGACCCTGTCCGGTGCCGGGTCGGGTCTGGAATTCTACCTGGTACCCGATTTCGACAAGTTGTTCAATTCGCCCGACCATAGCTTCAAGGAAGTGGTCTTTGCGGCGATGGGCCAGGCCTTCTTCACCGTGAGCGTGGGTATCGGCTCCATGTCCATCTTCGGCAGCTACATCGGCAAGAGCCATGCGCTTTCGGGCGAGGCGGTGCGTATCGCGGCTTTGGATACCCTTGTGGCGCTGCTGGCGGGCCTGATCATCTTCCCGGCATGCTTTTCATACGGCGTCGAACCGGGTGCGGGTCCCGGCCTGATTTTCGTCACGCTCCCCGCGGTATTCGCGCAGATGCAGGGGGGCGTTATCTGGTGCACGCTGTTCTTCCTGTTCATGAGCTGCGCGGCGCTTTCCACTATCATCGGCGTCTTCGAGAACATCATGGCCTTTTCCATCGACCAGTGGGGTATGACGCGCAAGAGGGCGGTTGCCATCAACGGCGTGGCTATCTTCGTGCTTGCGCTGCCGTGCCTGCTGGGCTTCAACGTGCTTTCCGGCGTGACGGTTCCGGGCATCGGCGACATCCAGGCGGTAGAGGACTTCATCCTTTCGAACAACATCCTGCCCATCGGCGGCATGATCTTCGTGCTCTTCTGCGCAACCAAGCGCGGCTGGGGTTGGAAGAACTTCCTTGCCGAAGCGAATGCGGGTGCGGGGCTGCGCTTTCCCAAGGCCATCCGCAACTATGCGCGCTTCGTGCTGCCGCTTGCCATTCTGGTTGTTTTCGTGATGGGGTGGCTGCCTACCTTGCAGGCGTGGTTGGGATAGTGCCTTTCTAAGGGATCCGTACCGGACCTTGTTGCTGGAAAGCAGGGGAGATGCAGGGTAACGCCTTGCTAACACCGCTGTCGAACTTGTTTTGACCGTGGAATTCTTCCTATACAATTGACTTCCTGCATAGTATAGTAGTCTTGCGTTTTAGGCCCTATTCCAAATAGGGCCTTATCTTGCTTATATGGAGAGGAGCTTCACTTGGCAGCTCGTTCAGCTAAAACCGCAAGCAAAAACGAAAAGGCGAGGGCGGCCGCGGACCTGCCCGAGGAAGCCGACGAGGCCCTGGACCTGGACGA
>SFII01000178.1 GCA_004555335.1 Coriobacteriaceae bacterium
TCGATGGTGCGGGCGAAAGGACTTGAACCTTCACGGGCCGAAGCCCACTAGCACCTGAAGCTAGCGCGTCTGCCAATTCCGCCACGCCCGCATGGGCTTCGTCCGCTTTCGCGAACGGGCAATGCTGCACTATACCCGTATCGTCCGGATAATGCAAGCGGTTTTTTGCCGAATCCTTCCCTGCCTGCGTCCAAGACCCATCCCTACGACCGGCACCGCGGCGCAAACACCCGAAAACGCTACCCGGTTTCCCTCATGCGCCCCTCGGAACGCTTGAGGATCACCGCCACCGCAATGGAAAGCAGCAGCAAAGCCCCGGCGATCGCGAAGCATATGACGGAGCCCTCCCCTCCCGAAAGCCCCGCCGCCCCCAGCGTGCAGATCGCCGTGCCGGGAAGCAGGAACAACGCGGAATAGAGGAAATAGGGAACGAAGGCGATATCGGTTACCCCGTATGCGAAATTCTGGATGTTGAAGGGCAGGATGGGGGTAAGACGCGTGAGCGCGAGCAGGTAGACATCCCGACGCTCCACGCCCTCGAAGAACAGGCTGTTGAGCTTGCGGTTCCTTGCAAGCAGGGGCTTGATGGAATCCTTCAGGAAGAAGCGGCTGATCGCAAAGCCCAGTACCGAGCCCGCCACCACGGAAACCCAGCACAGAACGGTCCCCCATACGGCCCCGAAGATCAGGCCGCCGGCTACTGCCGGCACCGCCACGGGCACGAACAAGGCGACGCATGCCACCAGCGAGATACCCAGATACAGAAGCGCCGCCTCGATGGGGTGGGCTGCCAGCAGGGCATCCACCTGGTCGAACAGCTCTCCATTCACGATCATATCCGCCCAACCGTAATGCGCGCTCAACGCAAGTACCGCCACCGCCACCGCAAGGAAGGCGAAGGCTTCCGCATGCCTCATCACAAAACGCATCCGCCACCCCTAGCCCCGGTACCGAAGCTCCCAGAAGGCAACCGCGCTCGCGGCGGCAACGTTCAGGGAATCGACCCCATGGGCCATGGGAATGCGCACCGTCCAATCGCATCGCGCGATAGTGGATGGCGCAAGCCCATCCCCTTCGGTTCCCAGCACCATCGCCAAGCGTTCGACCCCTGCAAGGCACGGGTCGTCGATGGAAACGGAATCGTCGCTCAGGGCCAGGGCGGCGGTTCGGAATCCGAAGCGCTCGAGCAAGGGCAGGCCGTCTTCGGTCCAGTCCCCCGCAGAACCAATAGAACCCCACGGCACCTGGAAGACCGTGCCCATCGATACGCGTGCGGCACGCCGGTACAGAGGATCGTGACAGGAAGGGGTCACCAACACGGCGTCCACCCCCAAGGCCGCAGCGCTCCTGAAAATCGCGCCTATATTGGTGTAATTGCCCACATTTTCCAGTACGGCGACGCGATGCGCCCCCGCGAGCAGATCTTCCACGCAGGCGGGACGGGGCCTGCGCATCGCTGCGAGGATGCCCCTCACCTGCGCATACCCCGTCACCTGACGGAACAGCTGCGCATTTGCCAGGTACACGGGGGCTTCGGGGTTCACTCGCTCGATGGCCCGGACCATATCGCGTGCGCGCTCCAACCACTTCTCGTCGGTGAACACGGCAACGGGCTCGACGCCCGATGCCATGGCGCGCTCGATGACATTCTGCGATTCCGCGATGAACAGGGAGCCTTGGGCGATGGGCCCCTTCGAAGACCAACCCCGCTTCAGCTCGGCATCGCTGAAGCGCGAGAAGATATCGACGCGCGGATCGTTTGCATCCTCGATTCGTATTACGGGCACCCCGCCCTCCCTTCGTGTCGTGAAGCCACCCCGACGGCGCACCTTGCCCGCAGCGGCGCATCGGCAGGACCGCCACCCGCCCCGAAGGGCGCCGCCACGCGCAGGGCCGCAACACGCACCCGCCGATGCGCGGCACCTGCACGCAGGACGAAGCGAGAACCCATACGACGTTTGCAGCATTTTTTACCGCATTAAGCGCGGCACCCCGCATGCGGGGCGAACCGCGAACCGAACGGACCCTCCAACCGAAGGGAAGGCGAACGGCACGATCCCGCATGCCCGGACGCGCCGCTCGCCCGGCAAAACCAGTCGGGCGGGCCGCAGCCGACGCGCGTTTCGTTGACAGCCAACCGGCCAGGCTTCACACTTCTGCTGTTGTGTTGAAGAAAGCACCGACTTTCGAGCCCATAGTCTCTTATCAAAAGGAGAATTCCATGTACAAGATCCACTGCCTGAACAACATCTCCGAAAAGGGCACCGGCCTGTTGACCGACGCATACCAGCTCACCGACGACATGTCCGAGGCAACCGGCGTCCTGGTCCGCAGCGCTGCCATGCACGACATGGAATTCCCCGAGAGCCTGCTGGCTATCGGCCGCGCAGGCGCAGGCGTGAACAACATCCCGCTGGACCGTTGCGCAGACGAGGGCATCGTGGTCTTCAATTCCCCCGGAGCAAACGCCAACGCCGTCAAGGAGCTGGTCGTGTGCGGCATGCTGCTGGCAAGCCGCGGCATCGTGGGCGGCATCGACTGGTGCAAGGAGAACGCCGACGATGAGAACATCGGCAAGTCCGCGGAAAAGGCCAAGAAGGCATTCGCAGGCAACGAGATCCTGGGCAAGAAGCTGGGCGTCATCGGCCTGGGCGCAATCGGCCGCCTGGTAGCCGAGGCAGGCGAGGCCCTGGGCATGGAGATCATGGGCTACGACCCCTTCGCACCTGCAGACAACCCCTACCGCAACACCGAGGATGTCAACGACATCTACCGCAACTGCGACTACATCACCATCCACGTTCCCGCAATGGAATCCACTAAGGGCATGATCAACGCCGAGGCATGCGCTCTCATGAACGGCGCCGTCGTGCTGAATTTCAGCCGCGACACCCTGGTCGACGCCGAAGGCATCGCAGGCGCACTGGAGGCAGGCCAGGTCCGCTGCTACGTCACCGACTTCGCGACCCCCGCGGTCATGAAGATGCCCAACACCATCGTGCTGCCCCACCTGGGCGCCTCCACCGCAGAAGCCGAAGAGAACTGCGCGATCATGGCGACCAACGAGCTCATGGACTTCATCGAGCGCGGCGTGATCGACAAGTCCGTCAACTTCCCCGCAATCGACGCCGGCGAGCTGGCCGAGGGCAATGCCCGCATCGTGGTCCTGCACACCGCAGCCGCCGCCGAGGCAGTCGCCGCAGCAGCCGGCACCGTTGCCGCAGCGGCAACCCGCGGCGAGCGCGCAGTCACCATCGCCGACGTCGCTGCAGCCGACGCCCAGGCAACCGCCGAGGCGCTGGCAGCCGTGGAAGGCGTAGCCCGCGCACGCGTCCTGGCATAGCACCCGCACGCCGGCACGCACCCATCAAGCAAGCAACCGGACCCCGCAGGCGCCCCTGCCCGCGGGGTCCTTCCTTTTCAAAGGCACGCAGCCTCGGGGGCGGATTCCATTCGCAGGCCCGAAGGGACCGCACCGGCACGGCAGCCGGAGAACTCCGCTATCATGTTCCGCGAAAGAAAACCCGCAATGCACCCGCAGCACACCTGCGCAGCGGGATAGACGGCAACCACCAAGACAGGAAGGCATCGCATATGACCTATTCCACCCAGATGGAAGCAGCCAAGAAGGGAATCGTCACCCCCCAGATGGAAACAGTCGCTGCAGACGAGGGCATGGAAATCCAGACCCTGCTCGAACGAGTCGCGAAGGGCACCATCGCCATCCCCGCGAACAAGAACCACACCGCACTGCATCCCGCCGGCGTGGGCGAGGGCCTGCGCACCAAGGTGAACGTCAACCTGGGCATCTCCGGCGACGTCCGCGACTATTCCTGCGAGATGGAGAAGGTGAACATGGCGCTGAAGTACGGCGCCGAGGCCATCATGGACCTCTCCAACTACGGCAAGACCCACGATTTCCGCGAAGAGCTGGTGCGCATCTCCCCCGCGATGATCGGCACCGTCCCCATGTACGACGCAGTGGGTTACCTGGAAAAGGACCTTGCCCAGATCTCCGCACAGGACTTCCTGGAAGTAGTGCGCAAGCATGCCGAAGAGGGGGTGGACTTCGTCACCATCCATGCGGGCCTGAACCGCAAGGCAATCGACAGCTTCAAGCGCAGCGGCCGCAAGATGAACATCGTCTCCCGCGGCGGCTCGCTCATCTACGCCTGGATGGAGATGACCGGCAACGAGAACCCCTTCTTCGAATACTATGACGAGCTGCTGGACATCCTGTACGAATACGACGTCACCGTATCCCTGGGCGATGCGCTGCGCCCCGGTTGCGTCGCCGACGCAACCGACGCCGGCCAGGTTTCCGAGCTCATCGAACTGGGTCTGCTCACCAAGCGTGCCTGGGAACGCAACGTTCAGGTGATGATCGAGGGCCCCGGCCACATGGTCATGAACGAGATCGCCGCCAACATGCTCATCGAGAAGAGGCTTTGCTACAACGCGCCCTTCTACGTGCTGGGCCCCCTGGTCACCGACATCGCACCCGGCTACGACCACATC
>SFII01000179.1 GCA_004555335.1 Coriobacteriaceae bacterium
TCGGCAGTTAAGCCCCTCATCGCCGAAAGTACTGCGGTTGAGACCGTGGGAGGATAGGGCGTCGCGCCCGCAGGGGGCGCTTCCGTATCCGGATGCGCAACGAGAAGGGGCCCCGCAAGGGGCCCCTTCCCTTTTGCCCCGAAACCCCCCGTGCCGTCCGTCGCTGCGGGATCCATTGCGGGGCGGCTGTTGCGAGATGCCCGGGATCACCGGGTATTTTTGTTTTCTTTAGTAAAGCAGACTTGCGTAATCCAGCTATCATCCATTGCGCGCATGTTACCGTCTGATTAGCTTTTGCGTGGTAATGGCTTCGACTCGTTTATAATATATTGCTGGTAAATAATTTCTTCGCCCCGCTCCTGGGGCTTTTTTAGGGGGATTGTCGTGGGTAGCGAACTTGCTGAAATTCCTGTCCTTGCCAGGTCTGCCGTAGAACATAAGCATATTTACGAGCTGGTACTTTCTCATTATGAAGGCTCTTCTCGAAAGCATCGTCAACATGCTGCAGGGGTTTTCAACCTGATCTCGCAGGAGCATCCTGAGGCGCTTTTGCCTATCATTCCTTCGCTCTTAGAGGGCTTGGAAAGGCCTGAAGCGCAGACCCGCTGGAATACCCTCGAAGCATTGGAAAATCTTGTTCCGCTTGCACCTGATGAGTGCTTGAAGGCATTCGACGGGGCTGAAGATGCGCTTTTCAATGACAAAGATGGTTTCCTGCGTGAAAAGGCTTTTTCATTCTTCTGCACGCTCGCATCTTTGTCTTCCGAGACCGCTGCACGCGTTTGGCCTTTGCTCGATGAAGCGATTCAGTGCTATCACGGTAATCCCGAGTTCCCTGGCATGCTTGCAGGCTTGTTGAGATTCGTCGAATGCGATTTACCCCAGGACGTAAAGGATGCGCTGAAGGAACGGCTTGCATTCGATGCGAAAAACAATAAAGGGTCGCTTGGTAAGCGTTCGCTTCAAATCATCGAAGCGCTCTAGTCATTTTGGCTATTGGAAGAAAAGGAGTTGTAAATGGCAAAGCATACCGTAACCTTGATTCCCGGTGATGGTATCGGTACCGAAACCACCGAGGCGATGCAAAAGGTTTTGGCTGCAGCTGGTGCCGATATCGAATGGGAAGTTGCCCTGGCTGGTGCTGGGGTGATGGAAGAATACGGCACCCCTCTTCCTGAATCAACTATCGAGGCCGTCAAGCGCAATAAGGTTGCAATCAAGGGTCCTATCACCACTCCCGTAGGCACCGGTTTCCGCAGCGTTAACGTCGCCTTGCGTAAGACCCTCGATCTGTATGTCTGCCTGCGTCCTGTATTCAGCATTCCCGGTGCCGGCGGCCGCTACAATGATGTCGATCTGGTTATCGTTCGTGAGAATTCCGAAGACCTGTATGCGGGCGTGGAATTCGCCGAGGGCACCCAGGAAGCTGCCGACTTGATCGAATTCTGCGAAAAGGCCGGTGCGGGTGCTATCCGTCCTGATTCCGGCATCTCCATCAAGCCGATCAGTATCACCGGTACCCAGAATATCGTCCGTTATGCATTCGATTACGCCGTTGCCCAGGGTCGCAAAAAGGTTACCGCTGTTCACAAGGCGAACATCATGAAGCATTCTGACGGCCTGTTCCTGCGTGAGGCTCGCAAGGTGGCAGAAGAATATCCCCAGATCGAATTCGACGACAAGATTGTCGATGCCTTCTGCATGAATATGGTTATCGATCCCTCTCAGTTCGATGTCATCGTCTTCCCTAACCTGTACGGCGACATCGCAAGCGACCTTGCCGCAGGCATGGTTGGCGGCCTGGGTATTGCCCCGGGTGCCAACATCGGTAAGGATTATGCGGTATTCGAGGCAGTGCATGGAAGCGCCCCTGACATCGCCGGGCAGAACAAGGCCAATCCCACCGCGGAAATCCTTTCTGCCGCGATGATGCTCGACCATCTTGGCGAGCAGGAGTGCGCCGCTCGTATCCGCAAGGCGGTACGCGAGGTGTATGAAGAGGGCAAGTGGCTTACGGGCGACATCCGTTGGGCAACCGGTTCCAGCGAACCTGCGTGCAGCTGCACCGAATTCACCGACGCCCTTATCCGCGCACTTGGCTAACCGATTGCAGAGCGCCTACGGGCGCTCTGTTTCTTGAGAGAGACAATGAGTGAAAAGGTCCTGAGAAGCGAAAGTTGCAAGGCATCGTGCAAGGCAACCCGCATGGCATCGGGATCGATCATCATCGATGAAGGAGATGAAAGCGTGGCCAACGAAAAGTACACCGCGAAGCTTCAGGTCGGCAATGCCGAGTACACGTACTATCCTGTCGCTTCCATTCCCGGTTCCGAGAAGCTTCCCTATTCGCTGACCGTCCTGCTTGAGAATATCCTGCGTTGCGCTCCCGATGAGGAGGCGGCAGCAGAGCTTGCAGATAGGTTGGTAAAGGCGGGAACCGCTGGTGAGGCGGGCAGCGAAATCGAATTCAGCCCCGCACGAGTCCTCTTCCAGGACTTTACCGGCGTTCCTGTATTCGTCGACTTCGCGGTAATGCGCGAAGCCTGCGCGAACCTGGGCGGAGACCCCGCGAAGATCAACCCGCAGGTTCCCTGCGACCTCGTCATCGACCATTCGGTCATCGCCGACGAGGCCGGTTGCCCGGGTTGCATGGATCGCAACATGGAACTGGAATTCTCCCGTAACCGCGAACGTTATGACTTCCTGAAGTGGTCCCAGAATTCCTTCCAGAA
>SFII01000032.1 GCA_004555335.1 Coriobacteriaceae bacterium
GACCCCTGTGCTGTGCGATTGCGCGAAGGATGCCTTCCAGATAGACATCGATGCCATTCCCTCGCTGATCACCCCCAAGACCAAGGCGGTCATTCCCGTCGATGTGGGCGGGCGCATGGTCGATTACGACCGCCTGCTCGAAGCGGTGGAATCGAAAAGCGACCTGTTCCGTCCGGCAACGCCCTTGCAGGAAGCCTTCGGGAGGGTGATGGTCCTTGCCGATTCCGCCCATGCCCTGGGAGCAAGTTATAAGGGCCGTCCATGCGGCAGCGTGGCGGATTTCACGGCATTCAGCTTCCATGCGGTGAAGAACCTCACCACTGGCGAGGGCGGAGCGCTTGCGTGGCGTAAGTGCGGTTTGGACGATGGGGAGATCTACCACCAGCTCATGTTGCAGAGCCTTCACGGCCAGAGCAAGGACGCCCTCACCAAATGCAAGGCGGGATCCTGGGAATACGACATCGTCTTTCCGGGCTACAAGTGCAACATGACCGATATCCAGGCAGCCCTGGGCTTGGCCCAGTTCGAACGTTATCCTGCCCTGCTTGCACGCAGGCGCAAGATGATCGAGCATTATGCCGAGCGCTTGGAAGGCAACGGCGTCTCCATCATGCAGCATTACGCGGACGATTTCGCATCCTCGGGGCATCTGATGCTCACCCGTATCGAGGGTGCCGATGGCGAGATGCGCAATCGCGCGATCTGCCGCATGGCGGATATGGGCGTGAGCTGCAACGTTCACTACAAGCCGCTCCCCCTGTTCACGGCGTATCGCAACATGGGCTTCGATCCGGGCGACTTCCCCAATTCCTGCGCACAGTTCGAAAACGAGCTCACCCTGCCGCTCCATACCTTGCTTTCCGACGAGGATATCGACTACGTCTGCGACTGCTATCTGGCGGCGCTTGGGGAATGCAGGTAGCTTCATGTACCAGCGTTTCGTGAAGCGCCTGCTCGATATCCTCATCGCGCTGTTGGCCATGCCCTTCCTGGGGATCCTCGTGGTAGTGTTGGGGACGATGATCCATCTGGAAGACAAGGGTCCCATCTTCTACAACGCCCCGCGCGTGGGCAAGGACGGCCGCGAGTTCACCATGTTCAAATTCCGCAGCATGAAGGTGAACGCGCCTGACTTGGTGATGGAAGACGGATCCACCTACAACGGCGCCGACGACCCGCGCCTGACGCGCATCGGGGCCTTCATGCGACGCACCAGCTTGGACGAATTCCCCCAGTTCCTGAACGTGCTGAACGGTACCATGAGCGTCATCGGGCCCAGGCCCGACCTGAAGCGCGAGACCGAGCTGTACCAGGGCGACGAGGGCGACAAGCTGCTGGTAAAGCCCGGCATCACCGGGTATGCCGTCGTCTACGGCGGCAGGAATGCCTCCTCGTGGCATGACAGGCTGAAGCTGGACGTCTGGTACGTGCGCAATATCTCCTTCGCCTTGGACGCGAAGGTGCTATTCAAGACCTTCAAGACGGTGTTTACCCAGGAAGGCGTCTATATCGAGAACGAAGCCGGGGCGGCCGCTGCGCGCGATGCCGCCGATCGCGGGCTTTCGGAATAATCGGCAAGAACAGTGCAGGCGGCGCCCGAAGGCGCCGTCTTTTCGAAAGGAAGTGGGCATGAACAGCCATTATGACTATCTGATCGTCGGTGCGGGTATCTCTTCGGCGGTATTCGCGCATGAGGCCGCCCAGGTGGGGAAGAGCTGCCTGGTGATCGACCGCCGTCCCCATATCGCAGGCAATGTGTATTGCGAGGAAGTGGAGGGCATCAACGTGCACAAGTACGGCGCGCATATCTTCCACACCTCCATCCGCCGCGTATGGGACTACGTGAACCGTTTCGCCGAGTTCAACAACTACGTGAACAGCCCTGTCGCGCGCTATAAGGACGAGCTGTACAACATGCCCTTCAACATGAACACCTTCAACCGCATGTGGGGCGTGGTCACCCCCGCCGAAGCCCAGGCGAAGATCGCCGAGCAGGTTGCCGCCGAAGGCATCGGCGAGCCGGCCAACCTGGAAGAGCAGGCGCTTTCCCTGGTGGGCAGGGACGTGTATGTGAAGCTGGTGAAGGGCTATACGGAAAAGCAGTGGGGACGCGATTGCAAGGATCTGCCTGCGAGCATCATCAAACGCCTGCCCTGCCGTTTCCGCTATGACAACAACTACTTCAACGACCGTTGGCAGGGCATCCCCATGGGCGGTTACACCAAGATGGTGCAGGCCATGTTCGGGGATACGGAAATCCTGCTCAACACCGAATACCGCGAATTCATCGCGCAGAACCCCGATATCGCCGACCGCGTGATCTATTGCGGGCCCATCGACGAGTTCTACGATTTCAAGCTGGGTACCCTGGAATACCGCAGCCTGCGCTTCGAGAGCGAGGTTCTTGACGAGCAGAACCACCAGGGCAATGCCGTGGTGAACTATACCGAGCGCGAGGTGCCCTACACCCGCATCATCGAGCATAAGCATTTCGAGTACGGAGAGCAGCCCAAGACCGTGATCACGCGCGAGTATCCTGCCGATTGGGCGCCGGGCGACGAGCCCTACTATCCCATCAACGACGAGCGCAACACCAAGCTCTATGAGCAGTATGCGGCGCTTGCCGCCGAAGAGGGCAAGGTGGTCTTCGCCGGACGTTTGGGCGGATACAAGTACTACGACATGGACAAGGCCATCGATGCGGCCTTCGATCTGGTCGAGCGCGAGCTGGGGGTTACCATCTCCTAGGGTGCGTGAAACCGACCCTGCAAGCTTGGGCGCGGCTGCTTTGGCGCGCGTGGGCAACTTTTCCGGCACCCTGCGGCCCGATCGGGTCGCAGGGTGCCTTTTCGCTTGCGGTCCGCCTTCTGCCTGCGTGCCGTCTGCGCGTTTCCCCAGGCGAAGCTTATCTCCGGATCGACTTCCTTTTTCGAAGGCTTTCGGAATCTTGCAGGCTAATCTTTGCAAGGCGGGATCGGGAAGGCGGAAAAGCGCTACCATGGGCATTGCGCTTTAAAAAGGAATGAGGAGGCTGCAATGGGAATTCCGAATGTACGGTTCCAGGTGCTGCGCGAGCTCTCGATGAGCGCCAACCCTGCCAACCCTCAATTGCTGGCGCTCGATCTTGCCCTTCCGAAAGTCGAGGTTGCGGCAGAGCTGGACGAGCTGGAAAAGCTGGGATGGCTTTTCGGCGGACGCATCACGAAAGCGGGCGCCCAGGCGCTCGAGCCGTACAAGGTGGACAATGCCATCATCCTCGCAGCGGAGTTCAAACCCGATTTCGTGCCCCTTTCCTACGAGAAGCCCCCGTGCCTATTCACTTTCCGCGGCGAGGTGCTGATCGAGCGTTTGATCGGGCAGCTGCGGGAAGCGGGGATACGCAAGATCTACATCGTGGGCGGCGACAAGGCCGAACAACTCTTCTATCTGGAAAAGAAGCATGGTGTCGAAGTGGTGTTCAATCCCGAATATCAATCGCGCGGTAGCCATTCTTCCTTGATGGCGGTGCGCAGCCTGCTTTCGAATTCCTACATCTGCGATTCCTGCGATTATTTCCTGCATAACCCCTTCAGGGCCTACGAGTGCGAAAGCTACTGCGCCCTGTGCTATTCGAAAGGGGAGACCCCGCGCTATTGCGTCAGGCTCGAACGCGATGGCAGCGTGACCGATCCCGAACTGGGCGGGGAGGATTCCTGGTGCCTGAAAGGCCAGGTGTTCGCCGGCAGGGAACTGTCGCAGGAACTCAGGCGCGTCCTCAAGGAAGAATACGCCGATCCCCGTACCTGCCCGAAAAGCTGGCTGGAGTTCTTCACCGACCGCTTCGACGAATGCAGGGTTGCGGGCAGGATCTACGATCCCGATGATGTTTGCAGCCTGAAGAGCATTTCCCAGGCGGCTTCGATCGATCCCGATTTCATGACGAGCGGCAAGTCGCAGATCTTCGACAATATCGTGGACGTGCTAGGTTGCGATAAGTCGGAGATCAGGAACATCTACTCGATCGACCAGGGCTTGACCAACTACTGCTTCCATTTCCAAACCGATGGGGGAGAGTGGACCTACCGTCATCCCGGCGCGGGAAACGACAAGCTGGTCGATTATGCAGCCGAGGTGGAGGCGCAGCAGGTTGCCAAGCGTATCGGCCTCTATGATTCCTTCATCCACGAAGATCCCCATACGGGTTGGATGATCGCGAGATACATCCCGAAGACCCACAAGGTCAACTTTCACAACGAAGCGGCGCTGCAGAACGCCATGAACATCATCAGGATGCTCCATGGGGTGTCCGACAAGGTGAGCCGCTCCTTCGATTTCTACGAGGAGGGCTGCCGTTTCTCGAGCGAGCTGCTCGAGAAATCCGACGTTTACCTGCCCGCGTTCAACAGGCTTTCCAATATGGCGGCGCAGGCGAAGGCGATCGCACAGGCCGACGAGAAGAGCCCCTGCCTCTGCCACAATGATTTTTCCGACACCACGCTGATCATGAACGAAGACGGCGTGATGAGGCTGGTCGAATGGGATTACGCCGGCATGTCCGATTACGCGAGCGATTTTGGCACCATGGTGGTTTCTTGCCAGCTGAGCGAGCACGAGGCGCTGCGTGCCTTGGAGTTCTATTTCGGGCGCACCCCCACCCAAGAAGAGATCTGCCACAATTTCGCATATGTGGGCCTTGCCGCCTGGTGCTGGTACGTCTGGTCGCTTCTGAAGGAAGCGGAAGGTGCATATGTGGGGGACTGGCTGTTCGTGTACCACCGTTACGCGAAGGAGTACCTGGCGAAGGCGTCCTGGATCGCCGAAAGCCTGGGCATCATCTAGGATGCTGCCGGGCCCGGTCCTGGGGATGGCGAAAAGCTTACCGTTCTTGTTTCGAGATTAGAATTTTCGGAAAAGTTAAAGGATTTGCCCGTCCGCCCCGTTTTCCATGCCGTTCGGCTATAGTGTTGTCTTCAAAATCTACCGCTTACGTTTGCGAATGGAGAGGGTATGAGTCCCGACCAAGAATACGTGATGAAGACGATCAAGGCGCGCGACGTGCATTTCGTGCGCTTCTGGTTCACCGATGTGATGGGCAATATGAAGTCCTTCGCGGTCAGCCCCAACGAGCTGGAAAAGGCCTTTGCCGAGGGCATGGGCTTCGACGGAAGCTGCATCGAGGGCTTTTCGAGTGCGCAGGAAAGCGACATGCTGGCTTTCCCTGACGCGTCAACCTTCCAGATCCTTCCCTGGAGGCCCAATTCCAATTCCGTCGCCCGCATGTTCTGCAGTATCCGCACGCCTGAAGGGAAGCCCTTCTCGGGGGATTCCAAGCGCGTGCTCGCCAAGGCGGTCGAGCATGCTGCGAACATGGGCTATGAAGTGAATATCGGTCCCGAGGTGGAATATTTCTACTTCAGGGATTCTTCCAGCCCCGAGCCGCTCGACCACGGCAGCTACTTCGACCTGATGTCGCTCGATTCCGCCACCGACCTGCGTCGCGACACGGTGCTGGCGTTGGAGCATATGGGTATCCCCGTGGAGTACAGCCACCACGAGACCGGTCCCAGCCAGAACGAAGTCGACCTGCGCTATTCGGATGTCATGTCCATGGCCGATGCGGTGATGACCTACAAGCTCGTGGTTAAGGAAATCGCCGCGCTGCATGGCGTATATGCCAGCTTCATGCCCAAGCCCATCACCGGCCAGCCCGGCAGCGGCATGCACCTGCATATCAGTCTGTTCGACGAAATGGGCAACAACGCCTTCTTCGACGAGGGCGATCCTTCGGGAAGCAACCTTTCCCAGACCGCGAAGTACTTCATCGCCGGCCTTTTGAAGTACGCGCCCGAATTCAGCCTGCTCACCAATCAGTATGTGAACTCCTACAAGCGCCTGATCGGCGGCCAGGCGGCGCCATACAGCCTGACTTGGGGGCACAGGAACCGATCGACCCTGGTGCGCATTCCCAGCTACCGCCCGAAGGACGAGGGTGCATGCCGCATCGAATTGCGCAATCCCGACCCCGCCTGCAACCCCTATCTGGCCTTCGCGGCGGTGGTTACCGCGGGCTTGAAGGGCATCGAGGACAAATTGGAGCTTCGCGAGCCCTCCGACGGAGTCGATCTGGCCAAGCTGAGCGTACAGGAAATGAAGGCAGCGGGCTTCGGCATGCTTCCCAGGGACCTGGGTAGCGCCACCGAGATCTTCGCCGAATCCCAGCTGATGCGCGACCTTCTGGGCGACCACATCCATTCTTACTTGGTGGACCAGAAGCGCAGGGAATGGAACGAGTACCTGGGCCAGGTTTCCGAATGGGAACTCTCGCGTTTTCTGGAGAGGCTGTAGGGGGTGGCTCATGCAGCGAAAGCAAGTGCTGTTCATCGCGGATAGCCTGGATAACGCGCATAAGTTCCAGCAGATCCTTTCCGCGATGGACGTGGATGTATCTGCGGGGTCGAGCCTGCAGTTCAAGAAGCTCCTTTCCCAGAAGGGCGATGTCGATCTGGTGATTCTGGAAGTGCGCGGGGATGTTTCCGCAGAGCTCGCCAACGCCGAGCAGCTGCTCGTCGAGGCGGGCGGCGTGAACCTGCTGGTTATCATCGACGAGTCCATGCTCTCCGAATTCCGCCTGCCCATGCAGGTGAAGGCCGACTTCGTGGTGCGCGGCGCGGGCAGCGAGGAATGCTCGGCGCGCATCCGCCAGCTGATCTGGCCTGGAAACGAGAACAGCTCCTCCGATTTCCTGACGATCGACAATATGACCCTGAACCTGGCAACCTACCAGGTCCATGTGAACGGCGAGCCTTTGGACCTTACCTATTTGGAATACGCCCTACTGGCCTTCCTCGTCACGCATCCGGGACGCACCTATTCCCGCGACGCCCTGCTGCGACGCGTCTGGGGCTTCGACTACTACGGTGGCAGCCGTACGGTCGACGTCCACGTGCGCCGCGTGCGCGCGAAGCTGGGCCCCGAGTTGGCGCAGCATCTGGAAACCGTGCGCGGGGTGGGTTACCTTTGGAGTAACTAAGAGCTATCCGGGCTGATTCCGAGGAGGACATTTGGCAACCGTTTATGAGGGGCGCATCCTGACCGTCGATGCAATCGATTCCGTCGACCGTTTCCTTGTGGAGGAAAAGGGCCTGATCGCATACGTGGGCAACGACCTTCCCGAAAAATATGGGAATTGCGAACGGGTCGATCTGGGCGACGATGTGCTGGCGCCGGCTTTCGTGGATACGCATGCCCATCTGGACATGCAGGCCCTGGTGGGCGGATTCACGTCGGCTTCAGAGGCTGGGGCCATTTCCGAGGTCCTGGACTGCGTACGCTCGTGCGCCCAGGCGGGCCGGATGCCCGTGGCGGCAGCCTTCGGCGCGTCCGATCATCTGCTGGAAGAAGGACGCCTTCCCAACAAGGCGGAAATGGATTCGGCCTGCCCCGAAAGGCCCGCGATGGTCATCCGCTACGACGGCCATGCCTGCGTTGCGAACACGAAGCTGATCGAGGTGATCGGCGCGGGAACGGGCGATCTCGATGGATTCCATGGGGAAAGCGGCTTGCTTGAGGGCGAGGCCTTTGCCAAGGCCCTGCGCCTGGCGCGGGAATCGGTTCCCCAGTCGGTGTTTTTGGGCGGTATCCAGGATGCGATCGACCGCTACGCGGCGCATGGCTTCTGCCTTGCGGGCAATTCGACCGGCTTCGGGATGAAGTGGAATGCCGATATCTCGTTTGCGCGCTGGATCGCGAAGTCCTTGAAGGGCGGCTTCCAGCTGCGCGTCTGGCCGCAATCCCAGCGCCCCGCCGTTGCCCTGAAGAGCAAGATCGCTAGGGTGGGAGGCTGCTTCGAGCCTGCCTTGGATGGCACCTTCGGCGGCCGCGACGCCGCCCTGCGCGTTCCGTATTGCGGGGACGGCGGGAACAAGGGATGTTTTCGCCTATCGGACGAGCAGGTGGAGGAATTCTGCTTCCAGGCCCACAACCATAAGCTGCAGGTGGCCCTGCATGCCGTAGGCGATGCCGCCTTCGACCAGGCGGCGAGGTGCCTTGCCCGTACGATCGACCGCAGCTTCAAGGAAGCCCATCGCCATGGCATCATCCATGCCTGCCTTCCCACCGAAGAGGGTTTGGACCTGTGCGCCCGTTACGGCTTCCATTTGATGATGCAGCCTTCCTTCCTTGCGAGGGAGCAGGAGCCTGAGGGATATCTGCGAACCATCCTGGGAGAAAGCCGTGCGCGCGGCTTCATGCCCCTGCGCACCATCTGGGACAAGGGGATCTCCGTTTCCGCGGGATCCGATGCACCATGCACGCAGCCCGATGCCATCGAGTGGATGTACCGGGCCTGCAACCATCCCGAGTCCAGCCAGAGCCTGACCGCTCGCGAGGCGTTGCGCATGTGCACCATCAACGGCGCCTGGGTAACCTACGACGAAGACGAGTTCGGGTCGCTCGAGGAGGGGAAGGTCGCAAGCATGGTGCGCCTTTCGGCGAACCCCTACGAAGTGCCCGCAAGCGAGCTTCGCAGCATCCAGGTGAAGCAGACGATCCTGTACGGCAGGCCCTACGCGCCCGTGCGCCTGAATCCCGCATCGGTGATGGCGAAGGGCCTGCTCACCTACGGATACTGCTAGGAGGCCCGCGCGGCAAGGATTGAGTTGATATGCGGATGGGCGCCCCTGCGGGGGCGCCTTTGCATGCAGTCCCGAAAAGGGGACGGCGCTATGGCATCTTCTCGGACGGGCGGGGCGATGCTTTCCGCTTTGCTATACTTCGAAAGGTTGAATGGATTCGAAAGAAGGCGACGGACATGCCCAAGACCATAGCAGTTATCGACGGTAATTCGCTGATGCATCGCGCGTACCATGCGGTGCCCCCGACCATGAATGCGGCGGATGGCACGCCTACCCACGCCGTCTTCGGCTTCCTTTCCATGCTCCTGAAATTCATCGATGTGGCGTCCCCGGACGCTATCGTATGCGCGTTCGATGCAGGCAAACCCGCGTTCCGCATCGAGGCGATGGAAGAATACAAGGCCCAGCGCCCGCCTATGGACGATGACCTGCGCGTGCAGTTCCCGCTTATCGAGGACCTGCTCGAGTCGATGGACATCCCTGTGGTTAAGGTGCCGGGTTGGGAAGGCGACGATATCCTGGGTACCGTCGCCGCACGGGCGGAAGCGCTCGGCTGCGATGTCCTGCTGGTGACCGGCGACAAGGACGCCTGCCAGCTGGCGAGCGAACACACGCGCATCTTCACCACGAAGAAGGGCATTAGCGACGTGGTGGTGTTCGATCCTGCGATGGTCGAGGAAAAATACGGGGTGGCTCCCGCGCAGATCCCCGATTTCCTGGGCCTGATGGGCGACTCGTCCGACAATATCCCCGGCGTTCCCGGTATCGGGCAGAAGACCGCCGCGAAGCTGCTCCAGCGATTCGGCAGCATGGAGGGCATCTACCAGAATCTGGACCAGCTGAAGGGCAAGCAGCTGGAAAACCTGCAGAACAACCGCGACGTGGCTTTCCTTTCGCGCGATGTCGCCACCATCGTGCGCGACCTTGATTTTCCGCTCGAGCTGGAATCCCTTTCCTTCCCCTCGTATCAGGCGGAAGCGGTGGCGGAGGCTTTCGGGAAGCTGGGTATGAACCTGCATCTGAACAAGGTGCTCTCGTTGATCGGGGGCAGTGCCACTGCGTCTTCCGCCCAGGCGCGTTTCGAGGAAATCGAGCCCCTGGAGGGCGATGATGCGCTCGAGGCGATCGGGCAGATGATGGAAGCCGCCGAAGAAGAGCATCCTTTGGGCTTGGCGGTGCGCAAGCCCAGCCAGGAGTCCCTGTTCGGGGCGGCGGTCAGCCTTGCGCTTTCCGACGGCGAGCAGGTTGCGCTTATCGATGGGGAGTGCGCCTTGGAAACCTTGAAGCGCCTCGTTGTCGAGCAGGTGCCCTTCGCGGTGCTCGATGCCAAGGCGGCTTTCCAGGTGCTCTATCCTGCGGACGCCTCGCTCGAGGCCCATATCACCGCCGATCAGATGGATGGGGCCCGGGTGTTCGACATCCAGCTTGCCGCCTATGTGCTGGACAGCTCGGTTTCTGATTACTCGCTTCAGATGCTGATGGAGCGCGAGTTGGGTTGCGTCCCCGACTGCGCCGAAGGGGAGCAGCCCGGTATCGCGCTCGAGGCCCAGGCCGCCTTCGAGCTGTTCGGCCCCCTGGTCGATAAGCTGGAAGCCGATGGCACGACCGACGTGTACCGCGATATCGATCTGCCCCTGGTTTCCGTTTTGGTGCAGATGGAGCGCACGGGCGCGGCATTGGATGCCGAATGCCTGGAGCGCATCGGCGCCGAGACCGCAGCGGATCTGGACCGTTTGGTGGCGCAGATCTACCAGGAGGCGGGCTGCGAGTTCAACGTGGATTCCCCCAAGCAGGTGGGGCATGTGCTCTTCGAGGTGATCGGCCTCAAGCCCCTGAAGAAGACGAGCCGCGGTTATTCCACCGATGCCAAGGTGCTGACCGAGCTTGCGAAGGAGCATGTGCTGCCCGGGCTCATCCTGAAATACCGCGAGCTGGCCAAGATCAAGGGAACCTATATCGACGCCCTGCCGAAGCTGCGCCGCGGAGACGGTAGGCTCCATACCACTTTCAACGAGACGGTGACGGCGACCGGGCGCCTTTCGTCTTCCAATCCCAACCTGCAGAACATTCCCGTGCGCACTGATTTCGGGCGCCGCATCAGGGAATGCTTCGTGCCCTTCGAGCGCGACCATGTGTTCATGTCCGCGGACTATTCGCAGATCGAGCTGCGCCTGCTCGCGCATCTTTCCCAGGACGAGCACCTGATTGCGGCATTCAATTCGGGTGCCGACTTCCATGCCGCCACCGCATCGCGCGTGTTCGGCGTTCCCGTGGACCAGGTGACGCCCCAGCTGCGCAGCCGTGCCAAGGCGGTGAACTTCGGCATCGTCTACGGACAGCAGGCATTCGGCCTGGGCCAGACGCTCGACATTCCCTTCGGCGAGGCGCAGGCGCTGATCGACCAGTACTTCTGCGCGTATCCCGATGTGAGGCGCTACCTGGATGAAGTGGTCCGGGATGCCAAGGAGGGATCGTTTGCCCAGACCATGTTCGGCAGGAAGCGCCATATCCCCGAACTGAAGGTGAAGAACGCCCAGAAACGCGCATTCGGAGAGCGTACGGCAATGAACCATCCCATGCAGGGCAGTGCGGCCGACATCATCAAGAAGGCGATGGTGGAAGTGCAGCGCAGGTTGCGCCGTGAATTCCCAGAAGCGAAGCTGATGATCCAGGTCCACGACGAACTGGACCTTTCGGTTCCCGCCGACCAGGCCCAGCAGGTTGCGGCCATGCTCTGCGAGGTCATGGAGAACGTGGTTTCCCTGAGGGTGCCCCTGTCGGTCGATGCGTCCTGGGGCGACAACTGGGCGCAGGCGCACTAGCGAAAACGGCAGCACCCGGGCGGTCGGAGGCGGCATCGTTTCGGATGGACGGGACTGTGCGGCTGCCGGCTGCCCTTAGGCGGCTTTGCGGCAGGGTGGGGGACGGTACGCTCGGATGCGTGGGGATGTGTTCGACGTGTTCCGCCCTAGAAAGGCAGTTCTGTCCGAAACGTGGAGGTTTCATAAAACCCCGCCGTTTGCCGGATTATTTT
>SFII01000180.1 GCA_004555335.1 Coriobacteriaceae bacterium
GGCCGAAGGCGATTCCATGATTGCCCAGGCCCTGGACCTGGACCAAAACGAGGTGGAATCGGTCGAGCACCTGATCCTGCAGATGGAATCCGAGCGCGGCCTCGACCGCGCCGCCGCGATTGCCGACATGCGCTTCAACTACATCATGGGAATCTGCAGTAACACGGTCGTCAAACCCCGGGAAAGCCGCGAGCATGCCCGCTCCGCCGCCATCGACCGCATCCTCACCGGGCGCTTCACTGCCATCCCCGCCTTCATCGCCATCATGGCGCTGGTCTTCTGGCTCACCTTCGGCGTCATCGGCGCCTTCCTCCAGAACCTGCTCGAAACGGGCATCGGTGCGCTCGGGGACCTGACCGCGCAGGCCATGGAAGCGGCGAACGTTAACGCAACCGTGCAGTCATTGGTGATCGACGGCATCTTCGGAGGCGTGGGTGCCGTAGTATCCTTCGTCCCCCTGATCGCGGTGCTGTTCTTCTTCCTGAGCATGCTGGAAGACAGCGGCTACATGGCGCGCGTCGCCTTCGTGATGGACAAGCTGCTGCGCAAGATCGGCCTTTCCGGCAGGTCCATCGTCCCCATGCTCATCGGCTTCGGCTGCAGCGTGCCCGCAGTCATGGCGAGCCGCACCCTGCCCTCCAAGCGCGACAGGACCATGACCATCCTGCTCACCCCCTTCATGAGCTGCTCGGCGAAGCTGCCCATCTACAGCTTCCTTGCCGCAGCATTCTTCCCCGACCGCGCCGCACTGGTGATGGTGCTGCTGTACTTCGGGGGAATCGCCGTGGGCATTCTAGTCGCACTCGCCTTCAAGGGGACCCTGTTCAAGGGCGAGGCCGTGCCCTTCGTCATGGAACTGCCCAACTACCGCCTGCCGGGCGCCAAGAACGTGGCGCACCTGCTCTGGGACAAGGTGAAGGACTTTCTGTTCCTTGCGACGGTCATCATCTGGTTCCTGCAGACCTTCGACCCCGGCCTGAATGTGGTCGAGGATTCCTCGCAAAGCATCCTCGCCCTGCTTGCCGGCGGCATCGCGCCCGTACTCACGCCCCTTGGCCTGGGCGATTGGAGGATCGCGACCGCCCTGCTGACCGGCTTCATAGCCAAGGAAAGCGTCGTCGCCACCATGGGCGTGCTCTTCGGCGGGACCGCCGCCATCACCGCGGCCATCGCACCCGCGGCAGCAGCCGCCCTGCTGGCCTTCTGCCTGCTCTACACCCCTTGCGTCGCCGCGATCGCATCGGTCAAGCGGGAGCTGGGGCTGCGCTGGGCGCTCGCCATGGTGGTCGGCCAATGCGCCATCGCCTGGGCGGCCGCCTTCGCAGTGCATGCCCTCTGCACAGCCATCGGGGTGTAGCCGCCGCTTATCGGTCGGATAATTGCGGGCCCACGTGCGAAAAAAGCCCGCTCGGCGTTAGTCGCGCAGCCCTTCGCGGGTTACAATCAGCTGTACGACTTCATCCGAAACGAATAAACGAATGGAAGGTCCGAATGGTCTACCGAGTTTACGTTGAGAAAAAGCCGGGCTTCGATATCGAAGCGAAGGCCCTGCTTGCTGAACTGCGCGACATCCTGGGCATCACCGCCCTGGACAACGTCCGCCTGCTGAACCGCTACGACATCGAGGGCATCGACCGCGATCTGTTCGACAGCTGCGTTCCCACCGTTTTCAGCGAGCCCCAGAGCGACTTCGCCTTCGAAAGCTTCGAGGCAGCGGAAAACGACGCAGTCTTCGCAGTCGAATTCCTGCCCGGCCAGTTCGATCAGCGCGCCGAAAGCGCAAGCGAATGCATCCAGCTGATCAGCCAGGGCGAGCGCCCCACCGTTCGCAGCGCAAAGGTCTACATCCTTTCCGGCGACCTTGATGCCCAGGCCATCGATGCCATCAAGGGCTATGTCATCAATCCGGTCGAGGCCCGCGAAGCAGGTCACGACCTTCCCGAAACCCTGCAGATGGAATTCGTTCCCCCCGCAGATGTCGAGGTAATCGACGGCTTCCGCGACCTGGACGAAGAGGGCCTGGCCGCCTTCATCGCAGACCGCGGCTTGGCAATGGACTTGGGCGACATCAAGTTCTGCCAGTCCTACTTCACCGAAGAGGGACGCGACCCCTCCATCACCGAAATCAAGATGATCGACACCTACTGGTCCGACCACTGCCGCCACACCACCTTCGGCACCGAACTGACCAACGTTCAGATCGATGACCCCGTGGTAGCAGAGGCGTTCGACCGCTACATCGCGCTGCGCGAGGAACTGGGCCGCACCCATAAGCCCGTCTGCCTGATGGACATCGGCACCATCGGCGCACGCGCACTGAAGGCCCGCGGCATCCTGACCAACCTGGACGAGTCCGAGGAAATCAACGCCTGCACCGTCCGCGTAACCTGCGACGTAAACGGCGAGCCCCAGGAATGGCTGTACCTGTTCAAGAACGAAACCCACAACCATCCCACGGAAATCGAGCCCTTCGGCGGCGCAGCAACCTGCGTCGGCGGCGCTATCCGCGACCCGCTCTCCGGCCGCAGCTACGTATACCAGGCAATGCGCGTCACCGGTGCTGCAGACCCCCTGGTCCCCGTAAGCGAAACCATCCCCGGCAAGCTGCCCCAGCGTAAGCTGGTCACCGACGCTGCCCGCGGCTACTCTAGCTACGGCAACCAGATCGGCCTGGCAACCGGCCAGGTAGATGAGCTGTACCACCCCGGCTACATGGCCAAGCGCATGGAAATCGGCGCCGTCGTAGGCGCAACCCCCGCTGGCCACGTACGCCGCGAAACCCCCGCACCCGGCGACCGCATCATCCTTCTGGGCGGCCGCACCGGCCGTGACGGCATCGGCGGCGCAACCGGCTCCTCCAAAGCACACAAGGTGGAAAGCCTCGCAAGCTGCGGCGCGGAGGTACAGAAGGGCAACGCCCCTGTAGAACGCAAGATCCAGCGCCTGTTCCGCCGTGGCGACGCATGCCGCATGATCAAGCGCTGCAACGACTTCGGCGCAGGCGGCGTCAGCGTTGCAATCGGCGAGCTGGCAGACGGCCTGTTCATCGACCTGGACCGCGTGCCCCGCAAGTACGACGGCCTGGACGGCACCGAGCTGGCAATCTCCGAAAGCCAGGAGCGCATGGCAGTAGACGTTGCAGAAGCCGACGTAGACGCATTCATCGCCCTGGCCCATGAAGAAAACCTGGAAGCCACCGTCGTCGCACGCGTAACCGAAGAGGCACGCGTGGTCATGGTATGGCGTGGCAAGACCATCGTTGACGTAAGCCGCGAATTCCTGGCAAGCAACGGCGCATCCAAGCAGATGGACGTCCATGTCCTGCAGGGTGGCGAATACGACAAGGTATGGCCCGGCGAGACCCTGGAAGAGCGCATGACCAACCTGGTCTCCGACCTGAACGTCTGC
This sequence comes from Coriobacteriaceae bacterium, assembly GCA_004555335.1. Taxonomy (GTDB): domain Bacteria; phylum Actinomycetota; class Coriobacteriia; order Coriobacteriales; family Eggerthellaceae; genus W1P20-047. Next base: position 3,409 of record SFII01000180.1, read on the forward strand.
TCCCGCAAGGGCCTTTCCGAGCGCTTTGACTCCACCATCGGCGCAGGCACCGTGCTCATGCCCTTCGGCGGCAAGCGCCAGCTCACCCC
>SFII01000181.1 GCA_004555335.1 Coriobacteriaceae bacterium
CCCTGGATTCGGTCGATTGGCTTCCTGCCGATGCGCCTGTGATCGAAGCGATTCGCGAGAAGGTCCTGGTTGGATAGCGAGCATTCGCTCTACTCTGCGTAGGTTGTTCTGCTTGGGATGTGCCCGCACAATGGACCCATGGATATCCTGATTTCTTAAACCATATGACGAGGAGAAACCATGGGCGAATACATTTGCGGCGAATCCATCCGCCGTTTGCGCGAGACGGCGCAGCTGACTCAGAAGGACCTGGCGCAGGCTGTCGGGGTGACCGACAAGGCCGTGTCGAAGTGGGAAACGGGGCGCGGGCTGCCCGATATCAGCTTGCTGGATCCTTTGGCGAAGGCGCTGGGAGTCTCGCTTGCAGAACTGCTCGCGGGCGACCGCGTGCTGAACGCCAACAAGGCCGGCAACATGATGCGTAGCCGTTTCTATGTGTGTCCCATCTGCGGAAACGTGCTGTTTGCCAGCGGGGACGCCTCGATCAGCTGCTGCGGGGTAAGCTTGCCCGTTCTTGAGGCCGAAGAAGCTGCAGGCGATCATGCGATGTCGTGCGAAGTGGCCGATGGGGAAGTGTACGTGACGGTGGATCACCCCATGAGCAAGGACCATTTCATCAGCTTCATCGCGTATGTGACGAGCGATCGGGTGCAGCTGAGGAAGCTCTATCCTGAACAGCTGGCGGAAGCGCGTTTTACCTTGCGGGGATCGGGCAGTGTGAATTGCTTCTGCAATAAGCACGAGCTGTTCAGTCAGCGCGTGCGTCCCCCAAAGCGTAATGCACCTATCAACAGGTTGGTGTAGGAAAGGCCTGTGCAGGTTGGCGGGAATAGGCGAGACCTCTCATTTCTATTTGAAGAGATGAGAGGTCTTCTGTTGCATGTTACCGTTATAAACTTTTAGAAATTTTCTATTCTTTTAGAAAGTTTAGAAAGTTTTAGAAAAGTAGGCGAGTGGGGGCGTTTTTTGTTGATGAGGCTTGGGTTGCGGACTGGCTCGACATGGTAACCATTTGCCAGCAATCAACCTGTAAGATGAGGACAAATGGTTGTGTTGGGCTAACATATCGGTTAAGAGCGAAACCGATCTGATAGGAGAAGGCTATGGCTTTGATTAATATGCCTGGAGGCGCCGACATCAACGCCGGTGTGAAGGAATTCGAAGGCACCGAAGGCGCAGTGCTGCTGGATGTGCGCACGGCAGACGAATATGCCGAAGGGCATATTCCAGGCAGTATCAACATCCCGCTCAACACCGTTCCTACCGTTCTGGAGCGTATCCCCGACAAGGACACTCCGCTGTTCGTGCACTGCCTGAGCGGCGGCCGCAGCGCCAAGGCGGTTGCTTTCCTGAAGAAGCAGGGCTATACGCAGGTGAAGAACATCGGCGGCATCAACCAGTACACGGGACCTATTGAGAAGTAGCCGTTTGCAATCCTAGAAAAGCATACGCTTACAGCGAATGCGAATGAACCGGCCAGCTGGCATAGTGCCAGCTGGCCGGTTTGCCCTTTAGAGATATTTCGCTGCTAACTATGCTTGCCCTTGCTCAGGCAATCCCCGAGTCGGGTGGAAAGCTTCTGGGCGTGCCAGCGCTCCACGCACCAGTCCTTGGTATGGCAGTGGGGGCACTGCAGCTTGCGTGTGTTGGGGGTGTGGCGCGAGATGAAGAACGGCCACATTGCTGGCCTGAATTCGGCCTCGCAGGCAGGGCAGATGAAGCTGGCATGCGCGTTGTAGCTTGCAACCAGCACGGCAGCGGCGATTGCGACTGCGATCAGGGCGATGGGGAAGGGCCACCAGATGCCTTTCAGGATGCCGAACACCAGCGTGCCTATCCAGGCTACGTCCATGATCAGGCCCACTACGACTGCGGTGATGCGCCAATTCCGTTGCGATTTTTTGTCGTTCATGCGTTGCGCCATGTCCCGATGGGTGGTTGCGACCGGCTTTCCGAACAGGTCGATGTCCCTGGCAAGCGAGCGGATGGATTCCAGCTGCGCCTGGCTTTGCTGCAGTTCTTGCTGGACTTTCTGCTCTTGTTCCTGGAGCATCATGCGCAGCAGGGTGTTGCGGTTGGGGCTTTCAAGCACGCCTTTGATCTGCGCGAGGGAAAGTCCCAGCCCCTTGAGCATCAGGATGAATTGCAGCTGCTCGGCATCCTGCGTGCAATAGAGCCTGCGGCCGCCTTCCGTGCGCTCGGTGGGGGAAAGCAGGCCCTTGCTGTCGTAGTACTGCACCGTGCGGACGGTGGTGCTGCATGCCTGCGCGAGCTCGCCTGTGGTGAAAGCGGGTTTTGTTTGGATATCGGGTTGGTCCATGGCTTTGCACCTCCTTCTAGCTGCGGTTTTACGGCATGACGCAGCGTGACAAGCAAGGCTTTTCTTGGAAAATCTTACTGCAGAGGCGCATGACCCCGCGTCATCTGGGCTCAACAGCGGCGAAGATGCCTGCAATCCAACGATGTTAGTCCGATTGGGACGGGATGCGCCAATGCAAAAAAACCGCCGCCTCTATAAGACGACGGGGAGTGGTGCGTTGCTGTTTGCGGTAGGGCTGGTGCTACTCTGCGTCGAACAGGCAGGAGTCGATGACCTGCTTGCCGCGCAGCTGATCGATCCATTCTGTTGGAATGGCGCTGTAGCCGTAGATGGCGCC
>SFII01000033.1 GCA_004555335.1 Coriobacteriaceae bacterium
CCGCACCAGTCCCTTCGCCTTCACCGGCAACAAGTTCGAATTCCGCATGCCCGGTTCGCAGGTGAACCTGGCCGATGCCAATACCATCCTGAACACCGCCGTGGCGCACGAGCTCAAGAAGTTCGCCGATGCCACCGAGGGTCTGGATGGCGACGAATTCCGCGATGCCGCCTATGATTACGTGATCGCGAGCTTCGCCGAGCACAAGCGCATCATCTTCAACGGCAACGGCTATTCCCGCGAGTGGGAGGAAGAAGCCGAGCGCCGCGGTTTGGCGAACCATCGCAATACCGCCGAGGCGCTGCCCTGCTTCGTCGACCAGAAGTCCATCGACCTGTTCGCGGAGTTCGGCGTGCTCACCGAAACGGAGGTGCGCAGCCGTTACGAGGTGAAGCTGGACAAGTACATCAAGCTCATGAACATCGAGGCGACGGTGATGGAGCGTATGGCGCGCCGCACCTACCTGCCCGTCATCAGCGCGTATTCCACCAAGGTCGCCAATGGCCTGACCGTGAAGGCCGAGGCATTGAAGCAGATCATCCCCGAGGCTTCCTACAAGGAAATGATGCCCTACGAATACCGCGAGCTCAAGCTGCTGGTCGGCGGGGTGAACGAGATCTACGCCGCAGTCGACGAGCTGCGCGACGTGCATGCCGAAGCCGCATCCCAGCCTACTTCCCAGGAACAGGCGAACTACTATGCGGACAAGGTGGTTCCCGTCATGGAGCGCCTGCGTGCCGCCGTCGATGCGATGGAGCCCATCGTTGCCCACGACTACTGGCCCGTACCCACCTACAACGACATCCTGTTCTACGCGTAATCGATCGCTTTCGGGCGGCTTGCCCGCGAAGGCGAAGACAATCGAACGCACCGCGACCCCTGCCATGCAGGGGTCGCTTGCTGTTCGGGGTGTGGAACGGGTGCGGCTGCGGCCCTTCGGCTCGTGCTTCGGCTCATGTTGCCCGGTGGGACCGTTCTCTCTTCCGGCTGTCGCCGTTGCTGTGGGATGTCCCGGGCAAAAGCAAGCGCCCTTCGGAAAGGGCGCTTGCGAGCGGGCGGATGCCGCGGTGCGGTTACCGGGAGGAGTTGCGGGCTGTAGCCTAGCTGCGGAAGGTGACGCCTTCGGGCAGCTCGATACCTTCGATGCTGAATTCCTCGTCCTCTTCTTCCTCAACGGGAGCGGCCTTGACGGGTTCGGGTGCCTTGGGAGTGCCGAAGACGGCATCGAATTCGTCGAAGCAGGCGCGGGGGACGGAGAAGACCACCTTCTTCAGGCTGCCGGGGTGCGCGTCGATCCATGCCTTGAACAGGTCGATGACCTGGCTTGCGGGATAACCCTGGCGTCCGCAACCGAAGGCGCCCACGATCAGGGTCTCGGTGCCGTTTGCCACGGCGATGCGCAGGATGGCCTCGATGCGCTGCGCCAGGCACTGGTCCGCCTCGCGTTCGGAGCGGTTGTTCTCTAACGCGCGGGTGCGGTTGGGTTCGGGGATGCCGATCAGGTCCGCCTTGCGGATGTTGCCGTCACGGGAGAAGCTGATCTGGGGCATGAACAGCGCACGGTCGGTGAACAGCATTCCGCGCGAGAAGCCGCGGTTCTTGGTATGGTATTGGGTCCTCAGGCCGCAGAGCACCTGGTACAGGTTGCTTTCGGAGCAGAGCATCTGCTCGGGGCCGAAGGCGCCGTCTTCGTAGTTGCCGCCGGGCTTGGTGAAGGTGACAGGGAAGGCAACCGTGACCTTGCCGCTTTCGCGGTAGAGGGCGTTGACCGAAAACTGGGTGGTGACCTCGGTTTCGGTGGCCTCGAAGGCCGCCTCGGGGATTTCCAGCTCGCGGCCCTCGCCATCTTCGTAGATGACGGTGGCTTCCACGCAGGCCTTGGTGTCGGAAGCGAATGCGCCCTTCATGAGGGCGTTGTGCTTCTGGGCCTGGGCCTTCCTTTCTTCCTTGATATCTGCCATCGGGGTCTCCTTTCCTCGAGGTGCTTCGATTGCGTGTGTTGCGCCTTTGCCGCCGACGGAGGCTTTTCGGCTTCGGGGTTTAGCGGCGGCGCTTCTTGGACTTCTTCTTCGGCTGGGGCTTGTTCTTGTTCATCCTGGTGACGATCAGGGTTGCGATCAGCGTCACGAGAAGGATTCCGATTCCCAGCTCGGGCTGCCCCTGCGAGTAGATGTACAGGCCCAGCGCGCCAAGGAAGAACGCCAGCAGCGCGATGGGCAGGTTATTGCTGTTCAACTTCGCTTCCTTCCTGGTCGGTATCTGCGGCTTCGGTCGACTCCGCTTCCTCGGTCTGGATGGTCAACAGGTAATTGGGGCTTGCGTTGGCAAGCTGGCCCATGCCCTTCAGGGAGGCGATGGCCTGGTTGACCTGCACACCTTCCGCGGTATGCACGAGCACGATCGCCTTACCGGAAGCACCCTTCTGGACCTTTTCGTCGCGGATTTCGCCAACCACCATCATCTCATTGCCGATACGGGTTTCTTCGATGAAGTCGCAAAGTGAAAGCTGACGGTTGATATCGGGGATGCTCGCGTTACGCTTGAGCGTTATCAGCACTTCGCCTTCGGTGTATTCGGTGCCGGCACCTGCACTTGCGATCCCGGTTTCTTCCTCTGCCTCCTCGGGTGTGGGAAGGGGGATGGTTTCTTCCGTTCCCATTTCCTCGAGTTCCGAGATGGGCAGGTTTTTGGATGCGATGTCCATCGCGATCCTTTCGATGGGGCCGATGGGCGCAGCGACATCGGCTTGTTCTGCGGGAGCCTGGCAGGCGGCAAGCGAAAGGGCTGCGACGGCGGCGAGACCGACGAGAGCGAGGGGTTTCACGTGAAACACCTTGTTCGGCGGCTTCGGTTTCTGGCTTATCGTCCTGTGGTCCATGCTTTCTCCTTAAGGCGCTATTCTCGCAGTCCATTCTAGCGGCTGGAGCGGGCGGGGTGCCTGCCAGACGGGTAAACTTGCAGAATGTGAATACTCCGCCTGGAAGCGAAAAGGAGGCTTGGGGAAATGATCTGCGGAATCGGGGTCGATATGGTGACGGTGTCGGACATGGAGCGCCGCGTGGCGCGTATGAGTCCCGGCGCCCTTGCCCGCATGTTCACGCCTGCCGAGATAGAGGCATCCCTTGCCCGCGGAAACCGCCGTGCCGAATACCTGGCGACGCGCTTCGCGGCCAAGGAGGCGGTGTTCAAATCGCTCGCACCCAGCCTTCCTGCGGGGACGCTGGATCTGCGCCGCATCGAGGTGCTGAATCGTGCGGACGGGAGTCCGTACGCGAACGCCGAAGAACCGTCGCTTGCCGCTGCCATGCAGAAAGCGGGCGTGGCGCATGTTCATCTTTCCATCACCACGGAAGGCGACTTCGCCTGCGCCTTCGCGGTTGCCGAAAAGTAAGGATCCCTTCCCTATTCCAGGTAGGCGCCGGTCTGGCGGTCCCACAGATGGGCGTATTCGCCGCCGGTTTCGATGAGCTGGGCATGCGGCCCGTCTTCCACGATGCGGCCATGGTCCAGCACCACGATGCGGTCCAGGCTGGCCACGGTGGAAAGGCGGTGCGCAACCACGATGGAGGTACGGCCTGCCATCAGCTTGGCGAGCGCATCCTGCACCAGGTGCTCGCTTTCGGAGTCGAGCGCGCTCGTGGCCTCGTCCAGCACCAGGATGGGACAGTCTGCCAGCATGGCGCGCGCGATGGCGATGCGCTGGCGCTGGCCGCCGGAAAGCTTGATGCCGCGTTCGCCCGTGATGGTTTCGAAACCCTGCGGCAGCTTCTCGATGAACTCCAGGGCGTTGGCCTGGCGCGCTGCCTCGCGGATCTGCTCCATGGTGGCGTCGGGCCTGCCGTAGGCGATGTTCTCGGCGATGGTGCGATGGAACAGCAGCGCCTCCTGCGGCACGTAGGCGATACTGCGGCGCAGGCTCTGCTGGGTGATCTGGGCCACGTTCTGCCCGTCGACCAGGATCCGGCCTTCCTGGATGTCACTCAGGCGCAGCAGCAGCTTGGTGAGCGTGGTCTTACCGGCTCCGCTCACGCCCACAAGCCCGATGCGCTGGCCTGCGGGGATGTGCAGCTCGAAGTTATCGAAGACCTGGGTGCGCACGCCGCCGTCGGTATACCAGAAGTTGATTCCCTCGAAGTCGATGGCTCCCTCGCGCACCACCAGGGGTTCGGCGTCGGGCGCGTCGGCTACCAGGCGCGGCTCGTCGAGCACGCGCGTCATGCCGCTTGCGTCGCCGAAGGCGCGGTTGAAGCGCTGCAGGCCGTTGTTGATGAAGTTGAACTGGTTGGTGATGGCGTAGGTGTAGGTGAACATCATCACCAGGGTGCCCGGCGTGATGCCGAACCAGGCATTGCCGCCCGAAATGAACACGGCAACCACGCTCATGATCACCACGGTGATGCTCGAGGTGATGATGCCGCGCGTGATGGTCGAGCGCATGCGCTTGCTATCGCGGGCGACCACTTCGCGGTTGGCCTTGTCGAAGAGTCGGCGCTCGTAGTCCTCGCGGCCGTAGGTCTTCACCGCCAGGATGTTGGTCACCGCATCGGAAAGCTCGCCCGAAAGGTCGTTCTGGGCGCTCGCCGCCTTCTCGTTCAGGTGCAGGATGCGCTTGTACATGATGTAGGAGGCGGTGGCGTAGATGACCAGCAGCACTGCGAGCACGGCCACGTAGGCGGGCACGCGCGGGGCCAGGATGATGAAGATGGAAACCACCGAAACGCAGATGGAAAGGAAGGGGAAGGTGAGCGTTTCCACCATCAGGTTGTAGGCGCTTGTGAACTTCGTGGTCTGCGACACCAGGGTTCCGCCGTAGCGGTTCGAATGGAAGCTCATGGACTGGTTGGAAAGCGCGTCGAAGGCGGTTGTGGCCAGGTCGTAGTCCACGGCGATCTCCAGCTTGTACTGGAAGTAGTCCTGCAACTTGCTGCAGGCCTGCCCCACCACGTTGATGGCGATCAGCAGGGCGATAAAGGGCCCGAAGACGGGAAAGACCTGGTCGGCCGTGACGGGCGAGGCGCTGATCCTGTCCACGATCAGGCTCATCACGAAGGGGCTGCCGTAGGTGAGCAGTCCGCTGAAGAACACGGTGGAAACCACCAGGGCCACGAACAGGCCCAGGTGCCGCTTGGTGGCGGCCCAGAAATAATGCAGGGTCCGCCTGGTGGTGGATTGCTTCTTTTCTACACTATCCATGCGCTTTTTCCTCTCCTCCTCCGTGCCGCATGTCCCGAGCGGGCGGGCTGTATCAGTCGAACAGATCGACCAGCTCTTCGAAGCTGTGCACCGTGAAATCCGGGCTTTCCGCCTGCAGCCGTTCGGGTGGGAACACGCCCCAGGTGCACGCGATGGTGCGGCATCCCGCCGCGTTGCCCGCCGTGATATCGAAGGGGGCATCGCCTGCATAGGCGCATTCGCCTGCGGGGATGCCGAGCAGGCCGGCCCCGTGCAGGATGGGGCCGGGCTTGGGTTTGAATTCGGGGAAGTCGTCCGCTCCCACGCAGAAATCCAGGTACTGCGCGGCGCCTGTGATGGTAAGTCCCCGCCAGCAGAGGGCGTGCAGCTTGCTGGAAACCACGCCCAAGGCGTAACCTCGGCGCTTCAGCCGGGCAAGTCCTTCGATCACTCCCGGGAAGGCGCGGACCCGTTGGTCATGGACCGCATGGTTGTATTCGCGGAAGGCGCGCAACAGTTCGTCGTGCACTTCCTGGTCTTCCGTGAAATCCCACATCTGCACGGTCAGGGGCTGCCCCACTTTCGCCATCAGGCGGGAATCGGGGAAGTCCCGGTGCAGCACGGTTTTGGTGGCGTGGCGGAAGCTGTCCAGGATCAACTGCCCGGTATCCACGAGCGTTCCGTCGTTGTCGAACATGATTCCGCGAACGTTTTTCATGCGGTCTTCCTTTCCTCGGTCCATGGGAAGGGTAGCACAGGACGAAGCCCGCCTAGCGGTCTGCTTGGTGGAAGATGCCCGGATAACGCGGCGTACCGCATCGGGTCGGGTTCTGGTTGCAGGGCATGCGGCTCTTGCGCAGCCTTGCCTCTGGTGCCGGCTTGCCGTGCCGATGGGCGGTCCGGTGCGGCCAGGTGCGTCGGGGTGCAAAACGGGCGCGGAATCCGATGCGGATGGTCTATGCGCACAGGATGGGCACCAGGATGGGCACCACGATGGTCAGCACCAGGCCGCTCATGAACGAGTACACGGCGGTGGCCCCGTTGGAGCTGCGTTCCACGATGGGCAGGCATACGTCCATGGCGGCGGCGCCTCCCAACCCGCAGCATTCGATGTATCCCACATGGCGCGCCACGATGGGGATGGTGATGATGGAAAGCAGCTCGCGCAGCACGTTGTGCATGAAGCTGATGGCGCTCACCATGACCATGCCGTGGTCCATGATGATGCTGGGGGCCAGGCTGTACCAGCCGAAGCCCGAGCCCACGATCAGGCAGTCCTTCAGGGAAAGCGGCAGGATCAAGCTGCATGCGGCAACGCCCAGCAGCGTGCCCACGATGACGGTGAAGGGGATGGCGAGCACGCGCAGGCCGGCGTTCCTGATGCTGCCGATAACGGTGCCCTCCACGCCCAAATCGATGCCGATGAGTGCGAGCAGGGTGCAAAGCCCCACGCGCACCACCACGGATGCGTTTGCGTTGAGCGTGTCGAAGCCGATGGCGCCGATGCGTAGGTTGGCGTAGCCCAGCGCGATGCCCAAGGTGACGGCGCAGACGATGAAGATGGTCATCTTGTCCACCTTCGCGCCGCCTTCGGCCTTGTCCTCTGCATGCGATTCCCTGCCGGAGGACGCTTCGCCGACGACGCCGAAGCGGTTCATCCCCATGGCGCGGCGCACCGCGGTCAGGCACAGGGTGGTGCCCACCAGCGCGGATACCACCAGGGCGAGCGCCTGCAGCCCCACCACGTTCAGGTTGGAGACCACCTCGTCATTGGCGCCGATGCGCAGGCCCATGGTGAACACCACCACGGTAGCCACACAGGTGAGCGCGGGCGAAGCCCAGTCCGCCTTCTTCCCGAAGCGGCGCACGAGTGCGCCCGCGATGTAGCCGATGATGGTGATTCCGACGTAGAGGACCAGGTCTCCCACGATGTTCCTTTCCTATGACGGGCCTGCAGATGCGACGGGCGTGCCATTGGGGCATGTCCGCCCGAAGGATTATACATACTGCAGTCAGCTCATTGCACTCCAGCGCTCTACTCTGTAAAAGCGCAGATCAGGCCGATAAGGGGTCGTTTCGCCCGAAGGCGCATCCTTTTTCCTCGAAAGCGTGGACGAGCGCGCTTCATTGCGTATAATCGCACCGGTATATCAACATATGGGCATGATAGAGGAGCGGTTTTCATCAGTAACCCCGGTAATGTGCGCGTCGGGCGCGCGGGGCGAAAGGGGAAGCCGCCGAAGGGCGCAGCGGCCGACGCCGGTGCGTGCCTGGGGCGCGGGATAAGATCCTGCGCACTGTCGCCTTCAAGCGGAGAGCTGTCATGGTCGAAGAGAATCCTTAGGGAATATCCAAGGCCATGCAATCATGGCCTGTTTTATTTCCTGAGGAGGGAACATGGAATTCATCGGTACGTTCTGGTCGCTGATCCCGCCCATCGTGGCGATCGTGCTGGCCCTGATCACGAAGGAGGCGTACTCGTCCCTGTTCGTGGGCATCGTCGTGGGCGCCCTGCTGCTTGCGGGCTTCAACCCTGTCGACACCCTGAACTTCGTCGTGGGCGGCTCTTTCGAAATGGCAGGTGCGGACCCCGTGGACGTGGGCTTCATCAACGCCATCAGCGACTCCTGGAACGCGGGTATCTTCATCTTCTTGGTCATCCTGGGCATCATGGTCGCCTTGATCAACGCTGCCGGCGGTTCCGCCGCCTTCGGTACCTGGGCTGCCAAGCACATCAAGAGCCGCGTGGGCGGCATGCTCGCGACCTTCCTTTTGGGCGTGCTCATCTTCGTGGACGACTACTTCAACTGCCTGACCGCGGGCGCCGTCATGCGACCCGTGACCGACGGCCAGAAGATCAGCCGCGCCAAGCTGTCCTACATCATCGATGCCACCGCGGCCCCTATCTGCATGATCGCCCCCATTTCGTCCTGGGCGGCAGCGGTTTCCGCGACTGCATCCGACCTGGATTCGGGCATTTCCGGCATCCAGCTGTTCGTGCAGGCCATCCCCTTCAACTTCTATTCCCTGCTGACCATCGTCTTCTTGGTGGGCCTGTGCATCCTGAGCTTCGATTACGGCCCCATGGCCGCCGAGGAGCTGAAGGCCCTGCGCGACGGCGAGCTGGGCTCTCTGGGCAATGAGGAAGTGGTCTCCAATTCCCGTGCTTCTTTGTGGGATATGCTTCTGCCCGTGCTGATGCTGATCGTCTGCTGCATCCTGGGCATGATGTACGTGGGCGGCTTCTGGGATCCCGAGGCCGAAGGCTACATGAACCCCGTCATGGCATTCGGCAATACCGACGCCTCCGTGGGTCTGCCCTGGGGCTCCCTGATCGCGCTCATCCTGTCCTTCATCTTCCTGCTCGCACGCCGCACCATCACCTTCCAGGAAGCCGCCGGCTGCATCACCGAGGGCTTCAAGGCCATGGTTCCCGCAATGCTGATCCTGACCTTCGCCCTGACCCTGAAGCTCATGACCTCCGCCCTGGGCGCAGACGTATTCGTCGCCGGCCTGATGGAGGGCGCCGCTTCCGGCCTTTACATGATGCTTCCCGCCATCATCTTCCTGGTGGCCGTGGGCCTGGCATTCTCCACCGGCACCAGCTGGGGCACCTTCGGCATCCTGATCCCCATCGTGCTGCCCATCTTCGCAAGCGAGCCCACCCTGCTGACCATCGGCATCTCCGCCTGCCTGGCAGGTGCGGTCTGCGGCGATCACATCTCGCCCATTTCCGACACCACCATCATGGCCTCTGCGGGCGCTAACGTGAACCACGTGGACCATGTGCGCACCCAGCTGCCCTACGCACTCACCGTCGCGGGCATCTCCTTCGTGTGCTTCGTGGTGGCGGGCTTCGTCCAGAATGCGGTCATCTGCCTGCTTCTGGGTATCGCGTTGGTCGTGGCCACCCTGTTCGTGCTCCGCGCCACCGTGGGCAAGAAGTCCATCGAGGACCAGAAGGCATACCCCATCAAGTAAGCATGGGGTTTCCCCAAGAAAGCTGATCGTGGAAGGGACGGCCGCAAGCCGTCCCTTCCTGCGTCTCGGGGCCCATGCGCGGACTCAGGTGCCTGCGCGCGCAGGTGCCGTTTTCCGTACGCGGCAGCCAGGTGCCGTGGCGGTTTCCCCCGGGGTGGCGCCCTTGCCGCCGGGTGCGCATCCCCGGTGCCGAGCCAAGTCTTTCCGGATGCTTCCAGGGCCCGCGCGCATCCGTTCGCCGCCAGCGAGCGGCGCTTGCAGCGCCCGGGCGACGCGCGGTCTTCCGCTTGCCGCCGCGATGCCCCAACTTCCCCATCCAAAGCCCCTGAGGGCTCATCCCGACGGCAGTTTCGGTATCATCCGTAAAGTGCGATTACTGTTCGTATCGCGCGCAGGCGCCCTTCGGAAAGCCCGGGGTGCGCTCCTTTTCCCAATAACGGCCGCTTTCTGCGGGAAGGCAGGGAGCGGTTTGGCAGAAAGCCAATCAAGAGGAGAGAAAATGACGAAAGTTTACAAGTCGATGGACGGCAACAACGCTGCGGCCTACGTGTCGTATGCGTTCACCGAGGTTGCCGGCATCTATCCGATCACTCCCTCCAGCCCCATGGCTGACTTCGTGGACCAGTGGTCTGCCCAGGGCAAGAAGAACATCTTCGGCACGACCGTCAAGGTCTGCGAGATGCAGAGCGAGGGCGGTGCCGCGGGTGCTGTACACGGCTCTTTGGCCGCCGGCGCGCTGACCACCACCTACACCGCATCCCAGGGCCTGCTGCTGATGATCCCCAACATGTACAAGATCGCAGCAGAGCGCATGCCCACCGTCTTCCACGTGAGCGCGCGTACCCTGGCAACCCATGCGCTGAACATCTTCGGCGACCATTCCGACGTCATGGCATGCCGCCAGACCGGTTTCGCAATGCTGGCCGAAGGCAACGTCCAGGAAATCATGGACCTGGGCCCGGTTGCCCACCTGGCAGCCATCAAGGGTGGCGTTCCCTTCCTGAACTTCTTCGACGGCTTCCGCACCTCCCACGAAATCCAGAAGGTCGCGGTTTGGGACTATGACGACCTGGCCGAGATGGTCGACATGGACGCGGTCCGTGCATTCCGCGCCCACTCCCTGAACCCCGAGCATCCCGCGATGCGCGGCTCCCACGAAAACGGCGACGTCTTCTTCCAGCACCGCGAGGCGTGCAACGGCGTGTACAACGACCTGCCTGCCATCGTCGAAGAGTACATGGACAAGATCAACGCCAAGCTGGGCACCGACTACAAGCTGTTCAACTACTACGGCGCACCCGATGCCGACCGCGTCATCGTGGCCATGGGCTCCTTCTGCGACGTTGCCGAAGAAGTCATCGACTACCTGAACGCCAATGGCGAAAAGGTCGGCCTGGTCAAGGTCCGCCTGTACCGTCCCTTCGTTTCCGCGAAGTTCGTCGAGGCACTGCCTAAGACCGTCAAGAAGATCGCCGTCATGGACCGCACCAAGGAGCCCGGCTCCCTGGGCGAGCCCCTGTACCAGGACGTCATGTGCGCACTGGCCCAGGAAGGCGTCACCGGCCTGACCGTCACCGGCGGCCGCTACGGCCTGGGTTCCAAGGACACCCCGCCCGTTTCCGTATTCGCCATCTTCGACGAGCTGAAGAAGGACGAGCCCAAGCGCGAGTTCACCATCGGCATCGTCGACGACGTCACCAACCTGTCCCTGCCTGAAAACCCCAACTGCCCCAACACCGCGGCGGCAGGCACCATCGAGTGCAAGTTCTGGGGTATCGGCGGCGACGGCACCGTCGGTGCGAACAAGAACTCCATCAAGATCATCGGCGACCACACCGACAAGTACGTACAGGCATACTTCCAGTACGACTCCAAGAAGACCGGCGGCGTAACCGTAAGCCACCTGCGCTTCGGCGACTCCTTCATCCGCAGCCCCTACTACGTCAACAAGGCCGACTTCGTAGCCTGCCATGTACCTGCGTACATCACCAAGGGCTTCCCCATCGTTCGTGACGTAAAGCCCGGCGGCATCCTGATGATCAACTGCCAGTGGACCCCCGAAGAGCTGTCCGAGCATCTGAGTGCTCAGGCAAAGCGCTACATCGCCGAAAACGACATCCAGCTGTACACCATCAACGCAATCGACCTCGCCCGCGAGATCGGCATGGGCAAGCGCACCAACACCATCCTGCAGTCTGCATTCTTCACCCTGGCCAAGGTCATGCCCCAGGAAGAAGCGATCCAGTACATGAAGGATGCTGCAACCAAGTCCTACCTGAAGAAGGGCCAGGACGTGGTGGACATGAACCACCGCGCCATCGAGGCCGGCGCCACCGCATTCGTGAAGGTGGACGTTCCCGCCGATTGGGCGAACGCGGTCGACAACGCTGCCGAAGAGCAGCTGGAAGGCGATCCCGCCCTGGTGAAGCAGGTTTCCACCATCATGAAGCCCATCGCCCTGATGGATGGCGACAGCCTGCCCGTATCCGCATTCATGGACCACGTCGACGGCCAGTTCTGCCAGGGTGCAGCCGCCTATGAGAAGCGCGGCGTTGCGGTCACCGTTCCCGCTTGGAACGCCGAGACCTGCATCCAGTGCAACAACTGCGCATTCGTCTGCCCGCACGCAACCATCCGTCCCTTCGCCCTCACCGACGAAGAAGCGGCTGCTGCGCCCGAGAACACCGCTCTGCTGGAAATGAAGGGCAAGCAGAAGGGCCTGTACAAGTACACCCTGGCCATCTCCCCGCTGGACTGCATGGGTTGCGGCGTTTGCATCGGCGTATGCCCCACCGACTCTTTGAAGATGGTTCCCCTGGAGCAGGAGCTGGAAGCCCAGAAGGTCTTCGACTACTGCGTCGCCAAGGTGGAAGAAAAGCCCGAGCTGGCAGCCAACAACGTCAAGGGCAGCCAGTTCAAGCAGCCCATGCTGGAGTTCTCCGGCGCTTGCGCGGGCTGCGCGGAAACCTCCTATGCACGCCTGGTCACCCAGCTGTTCGGCGACCGCATGTATGTTGCCAATGCAACCGGTTGCTCCTCCATCTGGGGCGGTCCTGCCGCAACTTCCCCCTACACCACCAACAAGCAGGGTCGCGGTCCGTATGCTGCTGGGCCACAACGCACTGCGCGGTAAGCTGAGGGACGACTTGCAGATCATTGCCAACTGCGAGCATGCTCCCGAGAACGTGAAGGCCTGCGCACAGGCTTGGTTCGACACCGAAAACGACGGTGCGGCCAATGCCGAGGCAACCGAGGATCTGGTAGCCGCTCTGGAAGAGCTGAAGGCCCAGCGCGCTTGCGAGTGCAAGGGCACCCCGGTCATCGACCGTATCCTGGAGAACAAGGAATACCTGTCCAAGAAGTCCTTCTGGATCTTCGGTGGCGACGGTTG
>SFII01000182.1 GCA_004555335.1 Coriobacteriaceae bacterium
CAACCGGACCCGCCGATGTTGGCGGGTATAGCCGTCTTTCATCAAGGTATTCCACATCGTATAAACGCACGGTGCTCAGCAGCCGGATTGCGGTGGTGCTGATTGTCCTTGCAGTCGTCCTGATGCTCGTTTTTGCGATATCGAAGCTTGTTTCCCAGAAGCCCTCCGCTGCTGTTTCCCAGGAATATCTGATTTCCCTGGAATCCGGGGATGTCGATGCCGTGAACAAGGAAGTACGGGAGGTTCACGATCGCGTGAATAAAGAACTCGGTTTGGACGAGGCGAGCGAAGTCTGGGTCGAGCTGGAGGATTGCGTCTTCATGGGCGATTCGCGTGTTGTGGGCTATGAAGCTTTCGAGTTTGTCCCATCGGATCGCGTTTTCGCCTTTGCGGGAGCCCATATCACCGATGCAAGGGATTCTGCCGACAAGGTGGGGAATATGCGTCCCGAGATTATCTTCGTAGCCTATGGCCTGAACGATATTGGCATCGGTCTGTGGCCGAAGGCGGAAGATTATGCTGCCGAAACGGTAAAGACTATCGAGGTTTTGCAGGCTGCTTCGCCTGGATCGGTTATCGTGGTCAGCTCCGTTCTTCCAGCTGTTGGGCCAGGTTTGAGTGCCGATCCGAATTATCCGCGAATCCCCGAATACAACGACGCTCTTGCTACCGCTTTGAAAGACATGAAAGGCGTTGTGTACGCCGATTGCACTAACGTTGCGAAAGAGAACGAGAATCTGTATGCGGCAGACGGCCTTCACCTGCAACAGGATATGTACCCTCTTTGGATTTCCGCTCAATACCAGGCTTATGAGGAGCGCTCCTAGAATATGGAAGAAGTAACGGAAAACGAGCAGCGGACCGGTGATGCGTCTGCGCCCAGGCATGCGATTCCCAAGCATGCCCCGGGAAATGCTACCCAAAGCGATTCTTTAGCGGATGCGTCGGAATTTTCTCCGATGACATCGGGCGTTGATCTTGCCGGGTCCGGCGAGTCCCGGCCGATGCGTAACGATGCGGGCGTGGGGCCATTCACTATCGCGAAATTCATCCTGATCGCCTGCCTGCTCGCCTTCGTTTTCTTTACCGTTGCGAGCGATCCTACGAGCGATGCTTCCATCGATGATGTATCCCAGGCGGTTATCGAGGCTATGGACGATAATACGGAAACCATGAAGGAAGCTGACGGTCGCGCCTTCAAGCGGGATTTCGGCCTTTCTGCAAATGACTACGAGGGGGTGGTGTATTATGCGCCCGCCTCGAATATGGAAGCGACCGAGTTCTTGGTCGTGAAGTTATCCGATACCTCCCAGCAGCAAGAATTGCGCGATGCCGTTGAAACCCGCGTATCCCAGCAACTGAATACCTTCGAAGGCTATGCACCCGAACAGGCAGGCTTGATGCAGGATGCCGTTGTGGATGTGCGTGGGAATTATGTTCTGTATGCGGTGGGTTCTAATGCCCAGGCGGCCCGTTCCGCATTCGCGAAGAGCTTGTAGGGGGCGGCATGGTATTCAGCAGTCTGTTCTTCGTTTTCGGATTCCTACCCCTCGCCCTTGCCCTGTACTACTTGGTTCCTATGAAGGCAAAGAATCTGATGCTGCTTGTGGTCAGCCTGGTGTTCTATGCCTGGGGAGAGCCGGTGTATGTGGTGCTGATGGTTTTGAGTATCGCCATCAATTATGCTGCCGGTCGCGAGATAGGCGCCTTGGTGGAATCAGGGCAGAAGGCCCGTGCCAAAACGGCGCTGATAAGCACTATCGCCGTCGACCTGGGTGTTCTGGGCTTCTATAAATATGCAAGCTTCTTCGTGCAGAATTTCAATGCTATCTCGCCGATCGATATCCCCGATCCCGACCTTGCACTGCCTATCGGTATTTCCTTCTATACCTTCCAAGTGCTTTCCTACATCATCGACGTGTATCGAGGCCATGTGGAAGCGCAGCGCAACGTGATAACCTTCGGCGCGTACGTGACCATGTTCCCGCAGCTCATTGCGGGCCCCATCGTGCGTTATGCCGATATCGAACGCCAGCTGATGAGCCGAACCCTTTCCTGGGCTCGCATGGGCGACGGTACCGTGTGGTTTTTGCGCGGTTTGGCGAAGAAGGTGCTTATCGCCGACACCATGGGTGCCTTCCACGAGTCCATCCTGTCGCTGGGAACATCGGGCAGCCCCGCACTTACTGCGTGGCTGGGCTGCTTTGCCTATACCATGCAGATCTATTTCGACTTCAGCGGCTACTCCGATATGGCCATCGGTTTGGGCAAGATGCTGGGCTTCGACTTCCTGCGTAATTTCAACTATCCCTATATCGCTACCAGTATCACGGATTTCTGGCGCAGGTGGCACATGTCGTTGAGTGGTTGGTTCCGCGACTATGTCTACATTCCCCTGGGTGGCAACCGTTGTTCGAAGGGCCGCCATATCTTCAATCTGCTGGTGGTTTGGAGCCTTACCGGCATGTGGCATGGTGCGGCGTGGAATTTCATCATGTGGGGCGCGTATTTCGGCATTCTTCTGATAATCGAGAAATACGCCTTCGATGGTGCGCTGACGCGTCTGCCGAAGGGGTTGGGCCATGTGTACACCATGGTCGTCGTCATGATCAGCTGGGTACTGTTCTTCTCTGCGAGCGGGGCGGATACCCTTTC
>SFII01000183.1 GCA_004555335.1 Coriobacteriaceae bacterium
TGGCCATCCTGCAGATGCCCTACGCCGTCATGATCGGCTGCGTGGTCGGCGCGACCGCGCTCATCCCCTTCGTGGGCGCCTACATCGGCGCGGCGGTCGGTGCGGTCCTGATCTTCACCGTCGCCCCCATCAAGGCGCTGTTCTTCCTCATCTTCTTGGTCGTGCTGCAGCAGATCGAAAGCAACCTGATCTATCCCCATGTGGTCGGCTCGTCCATCGGCTTGCCCGGTATGTGGGTGCTCATCGCCATCGCAATCGGCGGCAGCTTCGGCGGCATCGTGGGCATCGTGCTCAGCGTTCCCATCATGGCCACGGTCTATCATCTGGCGAAGGATGCCACCGAAGAACGCCGTTCCCAGGTGCGTATCGAGCGCGCCCGGGCCCAGACGGGCGATCAGCTCGAGGCGGCTTTGCAGCAGGGTTCCGCATCCGATCCGGATGCTGCGGAAGGCGGTCGATCCGCGCAGCAGGAGGGGGGAGCGTCCGACGCATTGGCAGAAGCCGGTTCCTCCACGGCGGGGTGTGCCTTGCTCGATGGGGACGCGCCTTCCGACAGCGATGCTCCCGGCAAGGGCTGCTCCGATGAAGACGCGGATTCCGAAGGCAAGGACGGCACCCTGTTCGACCAGCTGCTGGATGCGGCGGCATCGCTTGGCTCCTCCGTGGGTCTGAGCAAGCGGGGTAAGAAATAGGACCTTGCCTTGCGTGGGCTTCCCCCGTATTCGCGAATTCAGCCGATTGGTAACGAAGGGTCGTAAACCCGCAGATGGGGGCGTGCGTGCGTTAGAATAGCTTCGGAAATACGTGTGTTTCGATCCGTTGAGAGGTCCCATGGCTACTTCGAAGAATATCGGCGATCAGATTCGCGATGCTATTCAGGAGGCAATCGATAGGCAGGACTACAGCAACTTGCAGAATGTCGTCGGGCAGTCGATAGGATCTGCCACCGAGGCGATTGGGGAGGGCTTGCGCCAGGCTGCGCAGGCGGCCCAGGTCGCCCAGGAAAAGGCCAACAGGCAGGCGGCTTCGCGCACGGCGGCCTTCCAGCGCGAGCGCGAGATGCGCCGTCAGCAGGAACAGGTGCTCCAGCAGCAGGTTCGCGAGCAATCCATCGTAAGCGCCCGTTTCGGCAACGAGAAGAAGGAAAAGATCATCGCCTGGGTGCTGGCCATTGTCGGCGGCTTCGTCCTGGGCACCTACGGCATCTGCACCCTGGTTGCCATCCCCTTCCTCATCGCAAGCTTGGATGCCGCCGGTATCGCGGCATTCATCCTCCTTGCCGCGCTCACTGCCGGCGGCGGCGCGATGCTGCGTATCGGCGTGAAGAAGATCGGGCTGCTCAAGCGCTTCCGCATCTACAGGAACGTGCTGGGGTCCAAGGAATTCTGCCGTATGGAAGAGCTGTGCAGGCAGAGCGGTCTTCCCCAGGAATCCGTGGTGGCCGACCTGCGCAAGCTCATCGTCAAGGGTATGCTCAAGCATGGGCATATCGACGACGAATGCAAGTACCTGATGGTCACCGACGAGGCGTACTCCCACTACCGCACCCAGCTGAATACCCTGCATCAGCGCCAACAGCAGCAGCGTCTGGAACAGCAGCGCACCGCCCAGAGGCGCGACGACCTGAACATGAGTCCCCAGGCCCGTGCAATCCTGGACAAGGGCCAGGCTTTCATCCGCCAGATCCGCAAAAGCAACGAGGCTATCCCCGGTGCCGAAATCTCTGCGAAGATCGACCAGATCGAATCCGTGGTGCGCAGCATCTTCGACCGTGCTGAAGAAAACCCCCAGGTCATTCCCGAGCTCGACCGTCTGATGGACTATTACCTCCCCACTACGGTCAAGCTGCTCGACGCATACGAGGACTTGGATCGCCAGCCTGTGCAGAGCGCCAATATCGTCAAGTCCAAGCAGGAAATCGAGCAGACGCTCGATACCTTGAGCGTCGCATTCACCAAGCTGCTCGACTCCATCTTCGCCGAGGTGGCATGGGATGTTTCCACCGACGTATCGGTGCTCCATGCGGTCCTGGCGCAGGAGGGCTTGGTGGACAACCCCTTCGAAAAGAAGCAGAAGGGCGTGGAACTGCAGTTCTAGCGCGAAGGGCCGCGCTTTGGGGCAGGGGATTGCGTCCGATCGGCGGGCGGATTCCCCTCCCTGTTCCCTATGATTCCGTCGCGTCGAACCGATGCGCGAATACGAAAGCAAGGAGAAGAACATGACCGAAAACGAACTGGGTTTGATCGACCAGAAGGCTCCGATGCTCACCCTTACTCCCGATTTCACTGAAAACCCCCTTTCCGCACAGGTGGTGGAAGCGCAGGTCGTGCCCGCGACCCCGTCGGAAGCCCAAATAGTCGAAGATACCTCGCTCAGCCCCGAAGAGCTGCGCATGGTCGACGATTTCGCGGGCCAGATCGATGTCCGCAACTCCGCCGCCATCATGAGCTATGGTGCTGGCGCCCAGAAGAAGATGGCCGACTTCTCCGAAACAGCCTTGGACAAGGTGCGCACCCAGGATCTGGGCGTTGCCGGCGAGCTGATCACCGACGTGATCAAGGAGCTCAAGGGCTTCGATGCAACCGAGGAAAAGGGGCTGTTCGGTTTCTTCAAGAAGA
>SFII01000184.1 GCA_004555335.1 Coriobacteriaceae bacterium
GCTACCACCAACGCCATTCCATCCGTTCCCGCAAACACCCATCTCATCCGTAACAATCAGGCGCATGCAACACCACCGAAGCAGAATCCCTCGCTCCCTCCCCTCCGTCCATAACACCCGCCGGCGAAGCAGACGCTTCGCCTCGCCCATGGCACATGCAACACAGCCGGCACCGAATCCGGCAAGGCAACGGGTACAATGGTCACTGCATTTCCAACACACCCCAAACGTTAGGCTGCCACATGAAACAGGAACGCGCCGAATACATCCAGATAATCAAAGACCTGCAAGGCGACCTACCCGGCAGGCAGAAGGCGCTCGACTTCATCCGCGACTCGGACATCTGGATCCACGGAGCGCCCGCACCCTTCCCCTTCGTCCCCTACCTGTTCAACAAGCAGGACATGGAATTCATCACGGAATGCTGCCATATGTCCCACGGAATCCTGTGCAAGGTTATCCGCAAGTTCCTGGACGACCCCAGCTACCGTCCCATGTTCAACTTCCCGCCCGAAGCCGAAAAGCTGATCTTGCTGCCCTGCAACTACGACCAGCTTCTTCCCATGGGCCGCTTCGACATCTTCTTGGACGAAGACGACTTCTCCTATAAGTTCTGCGAGTTCAACACCGACGGTTCGGGAGCGATGAGCCGCGACCTCATGCTCGCGAAGGCCCTGGAGCTTTCCGACACCTTCAAGGAATTCGCGAAGCGCCATAAAGTCGAGCGTTTCGAGCTCATCGATAGCTGGGTCGAGGCCTTCATGCGCATCTACCGCACCGACAAGAATGCCGTCGAAAACCCCCATGTCGCCGTCATCGACTTCAAGGAAAGCGGCGTCTTCAGCGACTTCAACCGCTTCATCGAGGCCTTCGAAAAGGCGGGCTTCCCCGCACGTTTCGTTGATATCCGCGGGCTGCGCTTCGACGGAGAGCAGCTGGTCGACGGCAACGACGGCTGGCCCGTGCACGCGATCTACCGCCGCTCGGTCACGAGCGAGATCTTGAAGCATCCCGGCGAATGCGACGACCTGATCAATGCGGTCGCCGCCGAGAAGGTGTGCCTGATCGGCCACTTCCGCACCACCGTGGTGCATTCCAAGATGGTGAACATCGCGCTCTTCCGTCCCGAGACCAGGGCATTCCTCACGGATGAGGAATGCGCCTTCATCGACGCGCACGTTCCACGCACCTACATCCTTTCGGCGGATCCCGAAGGCTATACGATCGACGAGATCAAGCAGACCAAGGACTCCTGGATCATCAAGCCCGCCGACGACTACGCCGCCCACGGGGTCTACCCGGGCGTCGACCACAGCCAGGAAGAATGGGAAGCCATCGTCGAGCGGCACCTGGACAACAGATGCATCGTGCAGGAGTTCTATCCGCCGCGCAAGGTGGATATCGTGCTGCCCCAGCTGCCCGAAGATGGCGACCCCTGCAAGGTAGAAAGCTGGCAGAGCATGCCCGGCTTCTACCAGTACGACGGCGAACCGGTAGGTTTCTACTGCAGGCAGGGCCAGGAAGGCGTCATCGCCATCGACCACGGCGGAACCTGCTCCTGCAGCTTCAAGGTCGATTGCGACTAACCGCAGCCAAAGCCGAACCGCAGCAGGCAAGGGAATGCATTCCAAATAGAACACCGAGCGAAAGAGAGCAACGATGATCGATAACATCCAGGTGCTGGCGCACAGCGCAGTACGCATCGAAAGCGGGAAGACGCTGTACTTCGACCCGTACCTGATCGAAAACGACTTCAACGATGCCGATGTCATCTTCCTCACCCACGACCACTACGACCACTTCTCCCCCGAGGACTTTGCGAAGGTGACCAGGGAAAACACTCCCGTGGTCGCCCCTGCGACCATTGTTGCGCACCTGCTGGATGAAGGCATCGAGCGCGACCGCATCATCGCCGTGAAGCCTGGCGATGCCCTGCAGGTTGAAGGCATCCCCGTCGAGGTGGTTCCCTCGTACAACACCAACAAGAAATTCCATCCTCAGGCGAACGGATGGGTGGGCTACGTGGTCACCGTCGACGGCACCCGCTGCTATGTCGCCGGCGACACCGACATCAACCCCGACGTGCTACAGGTGAAGTGCGACATCGCCATAGTCCCCGTCGGCGGAACCTACACCACCACCGCCGAAGAGGCCGCGCAGCTCGTCAACCGAATCCGCCCCGCCATCGCGGTTCCCACGCATTTCGGCGTAGTGACCGGCACGAAGGAAGACGGCAAGGCCTTCGCGCGCTTCGTCGACCCGGAAATCCGGGTGGTGCAGAAGCTCACCTACTAGGGGTTCGCCCGCACGGCGGGCGTGTGCGGGTGCAAGGCGCCGACACGGCTGCATGATAGGGCCATTCGCTTCCCGCGCGGCGGCGTGCACAGATGGCAGAGCACCCGTACGTCAATGCACCCGATTCGAAGATCGCCTGCATTGCAGCATGCTCGGATTGCAATTCGTTCGCATTGCAACGAGCACAAATCAAGGCCCTCCCCAAAGCGTCCTTTCGCATGGCCGGCTCTTAGGCAGAGCCGGCCTTTTCTTCTGCACAGGGGCCTGTTCGGGGACGGATTCGCAAAGGAAGGTTCAAACCGACGTCACCCGGCA
>SFII01000185.1 GCA_004555335.1 Coriobacteriaceae bacterium
CTTCTCCGAAAACAAGGCGCGCTACGATCGCCAGCGCGAAGCCCAGCGCCGCAACGAAGAGCGCAAGGCCCAGTTGGCCCAGAAGAAGGCGCAGGCCAGGGCGCGCATGCAGGAAGAGGGCTCACTGCCCGTCCAAGCTTCCGCCGAAGCTGCCGAGCCGGCGCCCGTGGTGCAGGCAGCGCCTGCAGCACCTGCCATTTCCGTCGAGGCCCTGTACGGCATCGAACCCGAAAGCGCGCCCGCCGCAGAGCCGGAGGAAACGCCCCTGCCTGCTGGTGGGGCAGGTAGCGCGCCCGCAATCTCCATCGACGAGCTCTACGGAATCGTGCCCGCAACGGACGGGGACGCAGACGATGCGTCTGCCCAGCAGACCGGGAAGGGGGAATAGCCATGCCTATCGGACCTGCGCGAATGCCGCTTCTCGATCATCTGGGCGAACTGAGGATGAGGTTCGTCCGCATCCTGGTGTGCCTGGCGGTTGCCATGTGCATCTTCTACTTGGCAACTCCCACGATCGCCCAGTTCCTGCTGGCACCGGTTGCCGAATACATGCCCACCGACTCCAACGGCCAGGTGATGCTCAACGTATTCGGTGCCTTCGATGCCTTCTCGGTGCGCTTCTATATCGCATTCTGGTCGGCTCTCGTCGCCTGCTCGCCGGTTGTCATCTGGCAGCTGCTCGCCTTCTTCCTGCCGGCTTTGAAGCCCAAGGAGCGCAAGTGGTTTTTGCCCACCTTCTTCGCGGCATGCGGCCTGTTCCTGTTCGGAACGGTGTTCTGTTATCTGATCATCCTCGATCCCGCCTTCAACTGGCTGACCGACCAGGCGTCCGGATTCGCCACGGTCATGCCCCAGGCAGACAAGTGGATCGACATCATCATCAAGTTCGAAGTGGGCTTCGGCCTGGCCTTCGAGCTGCCGCTGGTGGTGTTCTACCTCACTATCTTCGAAGTCATCCCCTACGCGACCCTGCGTCGTAGCTGGCGCTACGTCTACGTGGGCCTGCTGGTTGTTTCGGCGTTCGTCACCCCCGACGCATCCCCTGTGACCATGTTCCTCATGTTCGCGGCGATGATCGGCATGTACGAGGCCAGCTTGGCGGTTGCACGCATCGCCCTGGGTGGCAAGATCAAGCGCCAGAAGGCCGAAGCCGAACAGGCCGCGCGCGAGGACGCCGAATGGGAAGAGGAATGGGCCCGGATCAAGGAAGAGCGGGCTCGCCAGGCTGCGGAAGAAGGCGGGGAATAGCAGGCTGCCATGCATGAGTTGGGAATCATGACCGGCGTGGTCGAAGCGGTCGAGCAGGCCGCACGCGACGCCGGTGCGGAAAAGGTGCTGAAGGTGAACCTGGCCGTCGGCGTGATGACCGAGGCCCTGGAAGACGCGCTCTTCTTCGCCTTCGATGTGCTGAAGGAAAACACCCTGCTTGCGCAGGCGCAGCTGGAAGTGGACATGGTTCAGCCGAAGAGTGTCTGCAATGACTGCGGGACCGAATTCGACCACGACCGCTTCCACGTGCTCTGCCCGCTTTGCGAGGGCGCCAACACCACTCTGATCGCCGGGCGCGAGCTGAAGATAGAATCCATCGAAGTGGACTTGCCCGATTAAGCCGCTTCGCGCGAAAGGTTGCATTATGCATATCGAGATGAACCAGCCCATCCTTGCGAAGAACGACGGCATCGCCGCGGCGAATCGCGCGCTCTTCGCGGAAAAGGGCGTGTTCGTACTGAATATCCTGGCAAGCCCGGGTTCGGGCAAGACTTCTACCATCCTGGCGATCATCGAGGCTTTGCGTGACGAATTCAACATCGCGGTCATCGAGGGCGATATCGCGTCGAAGGTGGACTCGGAGAAGATCAAGGCCCAGGGCATCCCCGCCGTGCAGGTGAATACCGGCGGCGCATGCCATTTGGACAGCGACATGATCCGCCGTGCGGTCGAGGTGCTGAACGTGGACACCCTGGATCTGATCCTTCTGGAAAACGTGGGAAACCTGGTGTGCCCCACCGACTTCGATCTGGGCGAGAACGCCAAGATGGTGATCCTTTCGGTCCCCGAAGGCGACGACAAGCCCCTGAAGTATCCGGGCGTGTTCCAGGCATCCCAGGCGGTGGTGCTGAACAAGGTCGACGCCATGCCCGTGTTCAACTTCGATGAGCGGGCCTTCCGCACTTCGGTGCGCAACCTGAACCCCGCGGCACCCATCTTCCCCGTGTCCGCAACGACGGGCCAGGGTATCGAAGACCTGGCCGAATGGATCGGGCAGGGCATCCGCTCCGTCCAGTAGGCGACGGGAATCACCGGGCTGCTCCGGCGCCTTGGCGGCGGTGGCGCCCGCGAGCTGCGAGACCATGGGAATCGGCTTTCTGATAGGAGGCGCAATGGAGGCAATCCAGGCATACAGGGAATGCACGGACGCATTGAGGGATTTCGCGGGGAAGATCGGTTTCACCGATTGCGTGATCGGGCTTTCGGGCGGGATGGATTCGGCCCTGGTGGCCGTGATGTGCGCTGATGCCTTCGGCGCCGACCATGTGCATGCCTATATGATGCC
>SFII01000186.1 GCA_004555335.1 Coriobacteriaceae bacterium
GATCAAGCTGGGCAATACGCTCTTCCACCAGCTTGCAGACCTGGTTTTCCAAAGACATCTCCATATCCATCCCATCCTTCTCTATCGCTATCTCGAGCACTCGCGCCCTGTGATGACGGTCATATACCATTCTTGGAAAACCGCATCGGCATCAGCGCCGGTTTTTATCGCACGTTCGGCATCGCGTGCCCGAACTAACGCGCATACCAGTTCTTCCTCCGAAAAGGACCGCGCCCAAAGCGCATGGTTCTTAACTCGCCAATCGGGAAGTCCCAAATGCTTCGCCAATGCAGCGGGCTTACCGCGTTTGGCGAAGGTTTTTGCGGCGATAAGCTCCCTGATACGGTTCACGCACATGGCGAGCAGCGAAAGCGGTTTCGCACCAGGCATCTTCGACTTCAGCAGCATGCACTTCTGGATGTTGCGGGAGCTGAAGGCGTCGACGAATTCCCACGGTTTCACTTCGGCAGTGCGGCTGACCAGGGCGTTCACTTCGTTGTCGTTCACAGGGTCGGAACCGCGATGCGCGAGCGCAAGCTTCTGCAGCTCGGTATCAAGGGAGACGGTATCTTCACCGATAAGGTCCACGAGCGCGTTCGCAGCGGAATCGGTCATGGCGATACCGTGGCTCAAGGCCATATTACGGACGAGCGCGGGAAGATCCTTGCGACGAACGGGAGCGCAATCGATCACCGCTTTCGGACCGATCTTCGCAACCGCCTTATACAGGCGGGTGTTCTTCGCCAAGCCTTCCGCCACCAGGCAGAGCACCGTGGTTTCGCTCGGTGCAGATAGGTATTCGACTATCGCTTCGGAATCCGTCTTCTTCAGCTTGTCTGCATCATCTACCTGCACCAGACGTGCTTCGCTTGCAAAGGGAAGCGTATTGCAGGCGGTGACGATCGCCGTTCCCGTTGCATTTTCATGGGTGAAATGATCGTAGTTGAACGAAAGGTCCCCCAGCTGTGAAATACGCTGATGCAAACGCCGAACAGTGGTTTCCCGCTTGAGTTCGTCGGCACCGGTAACCAGATATGCCGGGAGGAGGGGTTTTGATTGATTCGTAGCCATGCACGTAATTCTACTTCAGGCATTCCACACGTATGCCGTCCTGCCGCAATTTGCATACAACATCTCCCATTTCATCGGTTCGTGCGATGCGCGCACCCGCCGACTCAAGCAGGGATAATGCTTCATGCGTAGGGTGTCCATACCTGTTGTTCTCGCCCACGCTCACAAGGGCGAGCCGAGGTTGCAGCTCATTAAGCATTTCGCTGCTCACCGAGCCGGCAGACCCGTGATGGGGCACCTTCAGAACATCTACTTCCTCGAGCTTGCTTCCTACCAAAGGTTCTATCACCTCCGCTTCGGCATCACCTGTGAGAAGGAAGGACCAATCCCCTTCGCCATTCCCATCAACATCCGCGGTTGCAAGTAAAACGAGGCTGTCCTCATTCGCCCCTTCTTTTGTCGGCAGTTCAGGGGAAAGGATTTCCACTTGGAAGGCACCGACGGAAAACGAATCCCCGGCGAGAAGCTCTTCGCAGTCATGCTCCCCGATGCTTTCCGATAGCTTCCGGCAGCTTTCCTTTTTGGAATCGAGCACCCCCTCGACAACGCAGACCTCCCCAACGGGCACGGCTCCGAACAAGGCCCTCAGCGAACCGCAATGATCGTCATCAGGGTGCGTTATCAGCACGGCATCGAGCTTTCGCACCCCATGTCGCGCAAGAGCCTTGAGCAAGGTGCTATCGTTGGTTCCCGTGTCCACCAATACCGCATGGTTTCCGCTGCGCAGCACGATTGCATCCCCCTGCCCCACATCGCACATGATCACCTCATCGCCCTTGAGGTGGGGCTTTGCGAAAAAGACCATTCCCAACACGACGAGCAGGGTCAACCCGCAAGCCCCAAGCTGCTTTTCCGTGAGCAGCTTCTTGGCTATGCAGAAGAACGCGATCATGAGGAGTACCAGCGCAAACAGGGCGACCGTTTCCCCATCGGCAGCAACGCAGGCAAAGGGAATCTTGGCCATCAGGCGCGCCGATACGCAGAACGCACCCGCAACCAGCATCAAGGGAAACAACAAAAGCTTCGATATGGCAGGTACGGCGAGCGACACGATAACCGATCCGAGCCCATAGCACACAAGGAAGGGAAACACGGGAGCGGCAAGCAGATTGGAAACCGGAGCGATAAGCGGAACCTGCCCGAAGACCGAAATGGAAAAGGGCAAGGTGAAGACGTTAGCCGAAATGCACACCGAAAGCGAATCGGTGACAAACCCGGCGACCCCTGACGTAGCAGACGAAAGGAACTTCGATATCCCTTGCGAAAGGAGCATGATCCCCAGCGATGCACAGGCCGAAAGCACAAGGGATATGGAAAGCGCCAGGAAAGGGTTTACCGAGATGATACCGACTACGCAGATTGCAAGCGCATTGACCGATGCCGAAGCTCGTTTTGCATAGAACGAGGCAAGCGCACAGAAGGACATCACCGCCGCCCGCAATACGGAAACAGGAAGAGCGGTCAGGCATGCGTAG
>SFII01000034.1 GCA_004555335.1 Coriobacteriaceae bacterium
CGATACACTTCGAACTCACCGGGATTCGGTGCCTTGCGCCTCTTGATGGGAGACGAGCCGACCGAAACCGAAAGGATGATGCCCACGAGCAAGTACGAACCGATCAAGGCAGAACCGCCTGAAGAAAGGAAGGGCAAGGGCTTACCGGTGGTAGGCGCCAGACCGATAACGCAGCAGATGTTCAAAAAGGCCTGGAAGACCAGCATGGTGGTGCATGCGCCGGCGATCATCGCGCCGAACTGGTCGGATGCCTGGCGTGTAATCTCGATACCCGCGTACAGCACGGCAATGAACAGTGCGACAATCAGAAGGCAGCCGATCAGGCCCAGCTCTTCGCCCACGATGGAGAAGATGAAGTCGGTTTCCGCTTCGGGGATGTAGAGGTACTTCTCGGTGGAGTTACCCAAACCGACTCCGAAGATGCCTCCCTCGCCGAAAGCGTAGAACGAACGGAGCAGCTGGTAGCCAGCGCCATAAGGGTCGGACTCGGGATTGAGGAAGATCATTCGGTCGGAACGATAGCCTACGCCGAAGACCGCGATGATTCCCAGCAGGAGCACGATCGCGACCGTGATCGCAAAGGGCTTGGCAGGGATATCCGCCAGCCACAGGACGGCGAACAGGCCGACCACGCAGATGAGCGTGGTACCCAAGTCGGACTGCGCCCAATACATGAACAGAAGGGGCGCCACGACCATCACCGCCATGCGGATGCCCAGCTGGGTGGTGTCCAGGTTCTTGGTACGGTATTCGAACATGATGCGTGCCGCATACAGAATGAATACCGGCTTGGCCAACTCCGATGGCTGGAAGGAAATGGGGCCCAGATTCAACCAACGCTGCGCGCCCAAGCTTGCGGTACCGATGGAGAAGGTGAGGATCAGCAAGATCAAAGACACCAGCCAGAAGCTGTCGAGCATCTTGCCCATCCAGGAACGATACGGTAGGAAGAAGGCCACGAAGGCGCAGCCGGCAATGGCGATTACTGCGAACAAGATCTGCTCCGTCGCGTAGCTTGCGATATTCCTGCCATTCTCCAAGGCCTCGATAGACGAGGACGAGAAGATCATCAGGATGCCGATGATGGTGAGGACCAACACCGAACCGATCAAGATAACCCTGGGCCGGACCACTTCCGTGGGGCCGCTCAGGAAATTCATCCTCTCGAACAAGGTCGCAGGACGCACGCCGTTGTTTGCAGAACGGCGCTGCCTCCTTCTTCCAGTCGAGGGCTTCTTGATACCCGCCTTCTTGCCTCCCTGCCCGCGTGCAGATGGGCTTTCCGAACCCTTGCGTGCACGGGTTTCTTCACGGCGGGCCATTAGCGGGATCCCTTTCGCTGCTCGACATAGGACTTAAAGACGCATCCGCGCTCTTCGAAGCAGCTGAACTCGTCGAATGACGCGCACGCAGGCGAAAGCAGGACGATATCCCCCTCACCCGCCATGTCAGCGGCAAGTTCAAAGGCCTGTTTCATACCCGGCGCAGAGTGCACGGGAATCTTCGAAGACGCGAACGCCTGCTCGAAACGGGGACCGCCCTCGCCATAGCACACAACGGCCTTGCAATTCTGTTCGGCTACCGCCACCAGATCGGCAAGGTCGGTGCCCTTATCGCGGCCGCCCAAAAGCACGATGGGCTTTTTCGGGTCGAAAGCGGCAAGCGCCTTCAAGGTGGCGTCCACATTGGTTGCCTTCGAATCGTTGTAATATTCCACGCCATCGACGAAGCCGCAAGGTTCGATGCGGTGCTCCAGGGAAGCGAAACTGCGAAGCGCGCGCGCAACCCCGTCGGCGGGGGCGCCCACGGCAATGGCGGCGCTCGCCGCGGCAAGCGCGTTGGAAACATTGTGCTCCCCGACTATCTGCAGCTCATCCTTCTTGCACAGGCGCATTTCCCGCCCGTCGAAGGCGACCACGAGCGACTGGTCATGCGGATCCAGGAACGCTGCATTCTCGCTCCCGCAACGGGCACGCATGTCGCAGCAGATGCCCGGTTCGGCACCCATGGGGATATAAGGGAAACGGTCTTTCGCATCGATAGCCCTCAATTCGCGCACTTTGGCTCGGACCACATCGTTAACCGCATCCATCACCGCAACGCCCTCTCCCAGATTGGAAAGCAGCTTCATCTTCGCTTGGACGTAGTTTTCGAAACCATGATGCCACTTCACATGATCGGGCGTGATATTCAGAAGAACCGCCGCATCGGGTGCGAACAGTATCGTGGAAGCAAGCTGATAGGAAGAAACCTCGGCCACGTACACCTGGGTTTCACCTTGGGCAACCGCTTCAAGGCAGGTGTCCCCGATATTGCCGACTGCAGAAGCGCCGAAACCGCATTCGTTGAGGATATGGGCGCAAAGGGCAGTCGTGGTGGTTTTCCCGTTGGTGCCGGTGATAGCCACCCACACGGAATCCGTGTCGCTCTCCCTCCAAGCGAATTCAACCTCGCTGATGATCTCGCGGGAGGCAGCCTTCGCAGCCAAGTAGAAGTCTGAGAATTCGGAGATTCCCGGGGATACGATGCACAGATCGAAGCTGCCCCGAACCTCTTCGGTATCGAACATCACCTGGGCACCTGCCTGGGAGAATTCCGCCGCCTGGACACGCGCCTTCTCATTGGAGGCACCGGCATATACGGTCACGGAAGCAACCCGGGAACCCAGAAGGCCCAGACAATAACGAGCGGCAATGCTGCCGCTCTTCCCAAGGCCAAGGACGAGCACGTCCCCGATGGATGCGGGGGCGTGCTTTTTTCCAGATACGAATTCAGTCATTAAACCACCGCCAAAACGGATTCAGCGAAGTAGATGAAGAAGCCCAACGCCGCCAGGCTGCCGGAAACGATCCAGAAGCGAACGACGACCTTGACCTCGCTCCACCCCTTCTTCTCGAAATGATGATGCAAGGGCGCCATCAAGAACAGGCGCTTGCGGGTACGCTTGTAGTAGAAGACCTGGATCATGACCGAAAGCGCTTCGGCAACGAACAGGCCGCCCAGAACCAGGGAGATGACTTCCGTCTTGGTTACCACGGCAAGGCACCCCAGAGCAGTGCCGAGAGCCAAAGACCCCGTATCCCCCATGAAGATATCTGCAGGGAAGGAGTTGAACCACAGAAAGCCGATGCAGGTGCCGGCAATGGCGGCTGCGAATACCGCTTCACCGAACATGTCGGAACGATAGGCGATGGCAGCCATGAGCATCATGACCACCATGACGGTACCACTCGCCAGGCCGTCCAGACCATCGGTCAGATTGACCGCATTGGACATGCCCGCAATAAGGATGAGCACGAACAGCAGATAGAGCCAGGGAATCTGCACGCCACCGATAGTGGTGGTGAGGATCCCCAGATCGAAGGTAACCAGGAAGGGAATATGGACGGTAGGCTCCACACCGCACAGGTTCACCGCCAGCAGGCAGAAAACCACGACGAGCGAGAACTGCCCGATCAGCTTGGCACGGGGCTTCAAGCCCAAGGTGTTCTTCTTCAGAACCTTCGAGGCATCGTCGACCAAACCCAAAACACCTGTCAGAAGCGTAGTGGCAAGAAGCAGCCACATCTCGGGGCGCCATCCGCCCAGAACCACGGTCGTCACAGCGATAGCCAGAAGCATGACGGCACCGCCCATGGTGGGAGTGCCCTGCTTCACCAGGTGGCTTTCGGGGCCATCGGCACGAACCTGCTGTCCGATGTTGTCACGGCGGAGCAGCCTGATCCAGGCAGGCATGATGGCTATGGTAATGACTGCGGAAAGCACGATAGCCAAAAACATGGAGAAGGTTGGATATTGGGACAGTATCGAAAACATGCTAATCAATCAGTCCTTCGACGATCCGTTCAAGGGCCATGGAATGGGATGCCTTCACCAACACGGCATCGCCCTGGCCGAGCTCATCCTTCAAGCGCGAGATCAGCAGGCCCACATCCTCAGTATGCCACACCGCATCTTCGGGCATGCCGGCACGAAGCGCTGCAGCGGCAATCCCCTTAGAAAGAGCACCGACGCAATACAGACGATCGACCTTAGCACCAACCGCACACTCGCCCACGAGTGCATGGCCTGCCTCGGTGAAGTCGCCCAATTCGCCCATATCCCCTAAAACCGCGAACCTGCGGCCTTCCACATCCATGGATGCGAACATGGCAAGGGATGCCTTCATGGAATCGGGATTGGCATTGTAGGTGTCATCGATCACGGTTGCACCGCAGGAAGCGCAGAGCACCTGCTGGCGGCCGGCAACAGCTTGGGCACCGGCAAGCGCACCGGCAATCCGGTGCGCATCCATCCCGAGCTTCCAGCCCACGGCGGCAGCTGCGCATGCGTTATGGACATTGTGCAGGCCCGCGATGCCCAGCGAGCACTCTGCCTGCCCATTGGGAAGATGGAGCACGAAGCTGGCACAACCCCGGTCGTTTACCTGTACATCCGAGGCATACACCTTCGGACGGATATCGATCGGATAGCTCTGCGGGTCGACACCGGAACCATCGAAGAACACTTCCTCGATCCCCGGGCGGCGGGTGTTGCCGAAATCGCGCAAACAGTTCGCGTATTCATCGCTCGAATTGATGAAGGCCACTCCCCCTTCGCGCAGGGAGGCAAAGGGCTCGGCTTTCGCCCGCGCGATATTCTCGCGCGAACCCAAGAGCTCCATATGGCTGGTTCCCACATTGGTGACCAAGGCCATGTCGGGCTGGGCGAAGGCGCAGAGCAATTCCAGCTGATGCAAGCCGCGCATTCCCATCTCAACGACGGCAAAACGGGTTTCGGGATCGATGCGCAAAAGCGTTGCGGGAACCCCTAATTCGTTGTTCTGGTTCCCAATCGTCGCGATAGTTGGACCGAAGGAAGAGAGCACCCGGCTCATCAGGTTCTTCGTGGTGGTCTTGCCACTCGACCCCGTGAGCGCGATAACCGTGGCTCCGGCCTTCTGACGCCATGCTGCCGCAATGCGCTCGAGCGCGCCGATAACCGAATCAACAAGGATCAGCGCCGCATTGCTGCCGGCGATGGACTCCATCTGACGGTCATCGAGCGCATGCTCGATCAAACAGGCGGAAGCACCTTTGGAAATGCAATCCGCAACGAAATCATGGCCATCCACCCTCGAACCGGGAATCGCAAGGTACAGATCCCCAACCGATACCTCACGCGAGTCCCAGCAAATGCCCTTGACGATGATCTTTTCAGCCTCAACGGGCAACAAGAAGCGACCACCTGCAAAAGAGGTGAGTTCCAAAGCATTCAATTGCATAAGAATCGCCTATCCGAAAAGCCTCTCGAGTTCTTCTGCCACAACCTCGGCATCGAGGAAGTGGATCTTCTCGGTACCGATGATCTGGTAGTCCTCATGGCCCTTACCTGCGACAAGGATGCTGTCACCGGGCTGGGCGAACTCGATCGCCTTGGCAATCGCCTTGCGGCGGTCGGGTTCGACCGCATACTTTCCCTCGCCTGCGGTCATGCCGGCCACCACGCCCTCGATGATCGCATCAGGGTCTTCGGTACGGGGGTTATCGGAAGTAACGAAGGCATAATCGGCGGCAAGCGCGGCTTTGCCCATGATGGGACGCTTCGTTGCATCGCGGTCGCCACCGCAGCCGAACACCACGATGGTCCGGCCATCGGAAAGGCTCTTCACGGAAGCGATGGCCTTTTCCAGGGCATCGGGAGTGTGGGCATAATCGATGAAGACGCTGCGACCGCCGTCATTGGGAGCGGAAACGCGTTCCATGCGACCGGCAACCTGCGGAGCGGATTCAAGCGCAGAAACGATGGTGGATGCAGGGATGCCCAGCTCGAGCGCGATACCGAAGGCGAGCATCACATTGGAAACGTTGAACTTGCCGACGAGCGGATAGCTGAAGGTATAACGGGAACCACGCACATCGAGGGTTACACGAGTGCTGCTGGTGTCGTATTCCACCTCTACGGGATG
This sequence comes from Coriobacteriaceae bacterium, assembly GCA_004555335.1. Taxonomy (GTDB): domain Bacteria; phylum Actinomycetota; class Coriobacteriia; order Coriobacteriales; family Eggerthellaceae; genus W1P20-047. The sequence continues at coordinate 5,948 of SFII01000034.1, forward strand.
AATGAGCGCGCTGCGGTCGAAACCCACGGTGACGATATGGTCTTCAGCCTGCGAGCAGCGCTGGAGGAGCTTCTTCCCCCAATCGTCATCGATGTTGATGACGCGCTTTGCGGGATATTCCTTGGAAAACAGACGCGCCTTCGCCTCGAAATAGGATTCGAAGGTGTTGTGGTAGTCCAGATGGTCCTGGGTAAGATTCGTGAAAGCGGTCACCTCGAACTTGGTACCCCAAGTACGCTCGAGGTCGAGCGCATGGGAGCTGACTTCCATGGTGACGACATCGCATTCGGCTTCCTTCATCTGGGAGAAGATAGCCTGCAGGTCGCTCGATTCAGGCGTGGTGTGGCTTGCGGGGCTGGTCTTGTCACCTACACGAATGCCCACAGTGCCGATGACACCGGTCTTCTTGCCTGCGGTTGCGGCGATATGCTCGACCAGATAGGTGGTGGTGGTTTTGCCGTTGGTGCCAGTGATGCCAACCAAGTTCAGGCCCTCGGAAGGACGGCCGTAGAAATTCGATGCGGCAAGCGAAAGCGCTTTGCGGGAGTCGGAAACGACTACCTCGGTGACATCGGTCGCGTCTGCGAGGTACACCTTGCGCTCGACGACGAGGACCTTCGCCCCGCGATCGATGGCGTCCTGGGCGAAGGTATGGCCGTCAACCTTCGTGCCGACAATGCAGAAGAAAGCATCTCCTGGCCATACCCTGTTGCTGCTGAATGCAACGCCGGTAACCTCTTCGGATTCGTTTCCGATGATCGTGCAATCGATACCGGAAAACAGCTGCTTGCAGGTAATAGACATGAAGCGCTCCTTACTCGGGCGAAATCTCATAGTGATTAATCGCGAAGGACATTATATCGGCAAACGCAGGGGTGGTGAGCCTGTCGCCGGGAACATTCGTAACGCCCACAAAACAGACCAGGTTGGAATTCGATTCGGGTAGATAGCCGACAAAGCTGATGTTGGAGGTTTCCAACAGGTACAAGCCGTCCTCGCCGACGATTTCGGCAGTACCGGTCTTGCCCGCAGGCTCGAATTCCGCAATCTGCGCATCCGTACCGGTGCCGTAAGCGACAACCGACTGGAGCATGCTGGTAACGGGCGCGATGGCCTCGGTATTCTCGATAACCTTTTCGGTCTGATAGACGGGTTCTTCGCCGGTCTGGGGCTTGGCAAGCAGGAAGTGGGGCGTGCACTCCACACCGTCGTTGATCAGCGCACCGTAGAAGCGCGTGAGCTGCAGGGGCGTGACCATGATGCCCTGGCCGAAGCTGACGTTGTACGCCTGGATGTCGGTCCAATCCTTCTGATCGCTCAGATAACCAGGAGACTCGCCGGGATAGTCGACACCTGTGTAATCGGTCAGGTTGTATTTGACGATCTTGTCATAGAGCTCTTCGAAACCCAGCTGGGAGGCCAAAAGGGACGTGCCGACATTCGAGGATTGCGCCAGGACATCGCGTAAGGAGTAGACAACGTCGCCACGTGCATGGGAGTCGGAAACGTAATACTCGTTGGCGGGAAGCTGCGCCGGGCAGAACAGCTCGTCATCGTCAGGATCGAGGTCGAGTTCCTCGAAAGCGGCGGTGAAGGTCACCGTCTTGAAGATGGAGCCGGGCTCGAAGCCAGTGGTGATGCTCGTCAAGCCCATGTTGTTGTCATCGAAAGTGGAACGGTCATTGGGATCCATCAGGGGATTCGAGCTCATGGCAAGAATCTCGCCGTTGCTGGCGTCGTAGATAATCGCGTTACCGCCGTCACCCTGGATGTCGGTAACCGCTTGGGCAAGGCGGTTTTCCAAGTATTCCTGCATCTCCAAATCGACGGAGATGACGATATCCTGGCCATCGGTGGGCTCGGTCTTTTCCTTCAGACCGCCGGCGATAGGCTGGCCGTTCGCGCCGCGCTGCTGCACGAGCACGCCATTAGTACCGGTCAGGATGTCGTTGTAATACAATTCGAGACCGGTCAATCCATTGCCGTCGGTGTCGCAGACGCCGATGATCTGCGCACCGATGGAACCATTGGGGTAGATACGCTTGGTATCATCAAGGAAATAGATGCCATCCAGGTTAAGCGCCTTCACCTTTTCGGCCAGTTCGACATCGGCCTTCTGGTAGATGTAGGCAAAAGAGGTGTTTTCCGCGGTGAGGGCGTCCATGTAGTCGGAGCGCTCGCCATCGAGGACGGCAGCCAACTGCGCAGCCGCACCCGCTGCGTCCTTCACTTCGGTGGGGTTGCAGTAGATGGTCTTCGCCTCGACATTGCAGGCAAGCACATTGCCATCGCGATCGTAGATGGTTCCTCGCTTGGCCTGCACTTCAACGTCGACGGTTTTCGTGGCTTCGGATTTCTGGGCGTTCTCAGGACCCACAATCGCCGTAAGCCACACCAAACGCGCGAATATCGCCACGACAAGGATGGCGAAGCAGATGAAAATTATACGAATACGGGCGGGATTCACCACGCCCGTATTAGCTGCAGTGGATTGCTTGCTCTGCATAGACGAATCCTTGCGACCGCCCGAACCACGAAGGCCAGCCATGGAGACTATCCTTCGGAGGCGACTGCCAGACTATCGGACAGGGAAAGCTCCCCTTCCTCGTCATATGCGACGACATCGTCTTCGAGCTCAAGGGTTTCGGTGTAGGTGGGATTGGTCATGCCCAGCTTCTTGGCAGCCTTCTTCAGATTGGTGGGGTTGCTTGCGGTGGACTTTTCCACTTCCAGGTTAACGCTATCGGTGCGCACCTGCTCGATCTGGGCTTCCACTTCGTCACTCTGGCTCATAACGCCGATAGTCGCAGCCTGAAGGCCCAGACGGGCGAACAGGATAGCGCCCAGGAAGAGCCCGACCAGGATGGCGATGCGGGCGAACTTGGTGAAACGCTTGGAAATGGTGTTCTCCAGGCGGCGCGGCTTGATTACGCGCACACGCTGAGCCCCGAGCCCGCTAACCCTGGATTCATGCATGTCGTCGAAATCATAAGCACGTACCGCAGACACAGGCAGTCCACCTTTCCTTTTTCGTATCCTGCACGGATACCCAATCGAACCTACGCTAATTTTTCAGCAATACGCAGTTTAGCACTGCGGGCGCGGGCGTTGCGCGCTATCTCCCCTTCTGTGGGCAAAATCGGCTTTCGCTTCACAATTTTCAGGATCGGGGTGTTGCCGCAAACGCAAACGGGCAGTTCAGGCGGGCAAACGCATCCTTGTGAATAATGTGCGAAGACGTCTTTGACGATGCGGTCTTCCAGGGAATGGTAGCTGATCACCGCAATGCGCCCGCCGGGATTGAGCCAGCGTACCGCCGCCTCCAAACCACTGCGCAAAACGTCGAGTTCAGCGTTCACTTCGATGCGGAGCGCCTGGAACGTGCGCTTGGCGGGGTGGCCGCCGCTCCTGCGTGCGGAAGCGGGAATAGCTGCTTTGATGATTTCGACAAGCTGGTCGCTTGTTTCGATGGGAGTGCGCTCGCGTTCGCGCACGATGAAATCCGCGATGCGGCTGGCCCACTTCTCGTCGGAATACACACGAATGATCCGAGCGAGATCTGCTGCGTTATAGGTGTTGACGATCTCTGCTGCGGTAAGGGTGTTTTTGCCCGGATCCATCCGCATGTCAAGTGGCGCCTTCTCCTTGAAGGAAAAGCCGCGTGATGGCGTATCGATCTGCACCGAGGAAACGCCCAGATCGAACAGGATCGCATCGATCCCGGGGACGTTCGCCTGCAAAAGCAGATCATCCATATCTCCGAAGTTTCCGCGAAGCAGATGCAATTCGGGCCGCTGCCCATCAGGAAGGGAGCCGAGACGCTCGCCGGCTGCCGCCAGGGCGACTTCGTCCTGGTCGATTCCGATAAGCGTACCTTGCGCCCCAATCAGCTTGGCGGCTTCAAGAGAATGCCCCGCCCCGCCGAGTGTCGCGTCCACGAACGTGTTCTGTGTTTCTAGCTGCAATTGTTCGAGGCACTCGGCGAGCAGGACCGGTGTGTGACGATATTCGCTTGTCATTTCCACGCCTTACGACTAATCAATCAGGAAACCGAGATCGATTCCAGCATCCATTTCGTCATAACGGCGAGCATCCCAGATCTCGAAGTAACCCGTATTACCTACGATAACCACATCCTTGCTGATCTCCACCGTTTCACGCTGGTCAGCAGCAAGCATGATGCGACCGGAGGAATCAACCTCCACGTCTCGAGCACGAGACTTCAGCTTACGACGAACCGCAAGATAGTTTCTACTCGAGGGATTGAAATCCCCCAACTTCTCCCGAAGCAGGTCGGCAACCCACTCGTTGAAGTCCGGCTGTTCGAAAACCATCAAGAATTCGTCATGCGGATCGAGAGTCACAACAAGATCGTTTGCAAGTACTTTGCGGAACTGCGAGGGAAGGGAAACCCTGCCCTTCGCGTCCACTTTGAAACGGAAGGACCCGTTGAGGTCAACGATCTTTTCCGAATTCTCCATGGCCGCCTTTCCAGTGCTGCAAAGCATCTGCAGCTTGCATACTATCCCACTTTGCTGCACTTCGCAACATTTTAGCCCATTTTCATGCTCCATTCCGCCCACCGGCATGCATTTGAATCGCAACGAAGGCCAACCGAAGAAAAAGAAACCGAATCATCCGGATGGGGATCGCGAATACGGGAAGGTCCTGGCCGGGATTCGAACGCGGATGACCGCAAGAAATCAACGCGGGGCTGAAAGCTTTCCGAATCGGAAGGAGGACGCGGCGGCGCACGAGGGACAAGCCGGACAGGCATGCAAAAGCCCCATTGCCGATCCGCTTGCTGTTGCGGTCTTGCAATGGGGCTTCAGTATTCGCCCTGGGTCTGTTCTTTCGGGTCCTTGAAATTCACTCCGGAAAAATCGATGCGCCTGCTCAGGGGCGTTTTCCGCGAGCGCGAGGATGGGCGTGCAAGTATTCCTCGCGGATGTGCGCCCGCTGCACATGCGTGTAGATCTGGGTCGTCGAGATATCCGAATGGCCCAGCATATCCTGGATGATACGCAGGTCGGCACCGCCATCGAGCATATGGGTAGCACACGAATGGCGGAGCACGTGCGGATGCAGGTTGGGAATACCGCATTCCAAACCCCGCTTCTGGACCA
>SFII01000187.1 GCA_004555335.1 Coriobacteriaceae bacterium
TCGATGGTATCGTCAACCGCACATCCCCAACCCGTGGGACAGGGTGCAATGATATGGATGAACTTGGTGCCCTTAATGGACTTGGCTTTTTCCACCTTGCGCATAAAGTCCTGGATATAGCCCACGCTGGCCGTTGCGGCATAGGGAATACCGTGGGCAGCAACTATTTCGAACAGATTCTTCTTTTCCGTCAGGCAACCATGCACGTTGGAACCCGCAGGCGTAGTAGTGGTCTTTGCACCGAAAGGCGTAAGCGAGCTCTTCTGGATACCCGTGTTCATATAGGCTTCGTTGTCGTAGCAGATGTAGAGCACATCGTCGTTGCGATCGATTGCACCTGAAAGCGCCTGCAAGCCGATGTCGGCCGTGCCGCCGTCGCCCGCAAAGCCCACGACCGTGCAATCATCCGGCTTCTTCCCTTGGGCGCGCAAGCCCGCCTCGATGCCGGTCAACACCGCAGCGGTCGCTGCAAACGGGGTGATCACCGAGTTGTTCGCGAAGCACAGCTGAGGGAAGTTGAAGCCCACCGCGCTCATGCAGCCTGCGGGTAATGCGCTCACCGCATTGGGGCCGAGCACCTTCAAAGCCTGACGCACCACCAAAGATCCGCCGCAACCGGCACAGGCCTTATGACCGAAGAAGAATTCGTCATCCGTGACGTTCTTTGCATTCACTGCCATGGCCCTTAAGCCTCCTTCCCTGCCATCCAGGGCGCATCGACGCCCAAGAATACCACCTGTTCGCAGGTCTTTTCGCCCGCCGCTCGACTGGCAAGCGCCTCGAACATGCCGTCGATATCCGCCTCGGAGATATCGTCGCCCCCCAAGCCCCCGACGAAGTTGAGCGAAGGCATGACGAAGCCGGCGCGCTGCAAAGCGGAATTGACGTTGGTGAACACCGTTCCCTCCGCGCCGAAAGAAATATCCTTTTCCAGCACGCCGAAGGCCTTGGCACCTTCCAAGGCAGCCGCCACCCGCGCATATGGGAAGGGGCGCATGTAGCGGATACGCAACAGACCCACCTTCTGGCCTTCTGCACGGCGGGCATCCACCACCGAACGTGCCAGGCCCGCAATGGACCCGAGCGTCACAAGCACATAGTCGGCATCGTCACAGCGATACGCTTCGACCATGCCCGGGTACTTACGGCCGAACACCTGGGCAAAGCGTTCTTCGGTCTCCTCGATGACGCTTTCTGCCGCCTTCATGGCCTTATGGGCGCAATACTTGTAATAGCGGTTGTATTCGGGACCGGCGGAATAGCCCATGTTCACAGGGTTTTCGAAATCGAACCTGTTCGCAGTCTCATAAGGCGGCAGGAATTCGTCCGCCTGCTCCTGCGAGGGAATCTCCACCGTCTCGTAGGTATGCGTGATGGCGAAACCGTCCAAGTTCACCATGAAGGGCGTTGATATACGTGGGTCTTCGGCAATCGCATAGGCCATGAGCATCATATCCAAGGCCTCCTGGTTGTCCAGCACATAAGCCTGGATCCAGCCGTGATCCAAAAGGGCAAGCGAATCGCGCTGGTCGCCGTAGATGTTCCAAGGCAGCGCGGTGGCGCGGTTCGCGTTCATCATGACGATGGGGAACCTGCCGCCAGCTGCGTAGCTGAGCACCTCGGCCATGTACAGCAGGCCCTGGCTAGACGTTGCCGTGAAGGTGCGCGCACCGGTACAACTGGCACCCATGGCGCAGCAGAGTGCGGAATGCTCGGATTCCACATGCACGTATTCGGCGTTCAGATCGCCGCGTTCCACCATCTCGCTCAGGCGTTCCACCACCACGGTCTGCGGGGTGATGGGATACGCGGAAATCACATGAGGACGGGCCAAGTGTACGCCCTCGGCGCAAGCCTCGTCGCCAGAAAGGAACCTCCTGCAGGCCATTAGTCCACCTCGCTTTCGGGAACCATCTTGATCGCGTCGAACTTGCACACCCGTTTGCAGATACCGCAACCCTTGCAGAAGTCCAGGTCGACGAAGACCGCCGCCTGGGTGGAATCGACCGGGTCGGCATGCGTCTTGCGGATAGTGCCGTCCGGGCAGTACAGGTAGCACTGCAGGCATGCAGTGCAGGCAGCCGGATCGATGACAGGGCGGACCTGGCGCCAGCCGGCATTCTTCGTCACCAGATGCCCCGCGGGAAAGCAGGTGCTCTGCGCGAACTGCATCGGATCGAGCTGCGTGTCCTGCAGCGTGGGGATGCGGATCGCCGGAGCGTTGGCGGGCACGCCGTAGGTTTCCATCTCTTCCATTACCTTCCCCCTTCCATGGCCCCAACCGCAGCCTTGACCACATCGAAGTTCTTCTGATGCAGTTTGGGCGGCATGTAGTCGCGGATGGCTTGCAGCAGGTCTTCTTCGCGCACGTCATCGGAAAGCACCGAAAGCGCCCCCAGCAGCACAGTGTTGGGGATGGCGCGCCCCAGGATGCCCGAAGATATGCCATCAGCATCGATGGAGACGATGCGCGGGTCTTCGAACCTGCGCGCGCTGTTGACCAGCA
>SFII01000188.1 GCA_004555335.1 Coriobacteriaceae bacterium
GCGTATTCGATAACCGCGACGATCTTCGCGTTGGAAGCGTATTCGGTCAGGTAGACCGCCGCACCCACGCCCAGGGGAAGGACCACCAGCAAGGTCACGATTACCAGGTAAAGGGTGTTCAGGACATCGGGCAGGATTCCGATGGTTCCGGAAAGGTAGCTGGGCTTGCCGGAAAGCAGCTCCCAGGTGATGTTCGGCAAGCCCTTGACCAGCACGTATGCGATCAAGAAGACCACAAGCGCCACGGTAATGCCCGTGCACAGGTACATCAGTGCACGCATGGCGCCGATATAGGCCCGGCGCTTGCCATTGGCGTTGCTATTCATTCAATCACTTCTTTTCGCGCTTCAGGAAGAAATTCAAGGCGGCGTTGATCAGCATGACGAACAGGAACAGGACCAACGCTACGGAGAACAGCGCCTGCTGATGGAGGCTGCCGTCGACCGCGTAGGACATCTCGCTGCACACCGCGGTGGTGAGGAAGCGGACGCTTTCGAACAAGCCGGGCATGTTGGCGACGTTGCCGGAAACCATGATGACCGCCATCGCCTCGCCGATTGCACGGCCCACGCCGAGCACGACTGCTGCGGCGATACCGCTTTTCGCTGCGGGAACGGAAACCTTGAAGTAGGTTTCGATAGGGGTTGCACCCAGCGCCAGGGATGCGTCCTCGTAGTCCTTGGGCACTGCCTCCAAGGCAGTGAGGGACACCTTGATGATGGAAGGCAGGACCATGACCGCCAACACGATGATCGCGGCGAACAGGCTTGCGCCGTCGGGGAGGTTGAAGGCGTTGCGCACCAGAGGAACCAGGACAAGCATGCCCACCAAGCCGTAGACGACGGAGGGGATGCCGGCGAGCAGGCTGACCGCGTTCTCCACAACGGACTTGACCTTTGCCGGAGCCATCTTTGCCAGGTACACGGAAGTGAAGAAGCCCACGGGAACGCCCAGCAGGATAGCTCCCGCAGTGCCGTAGATACTCGTCAGGATGAAGGGCAGGATACCGTAGGAAGGAACCTCGCCCGTAGGCGCCCAGGTAGTGCCGAACAGGAAGTCGACGATGCCGATCTTGCCGATTGCAGGCACGCCCGCGATGAGCAAGTACACCGAGATGAGCAGCACGAAGCCCACGGTGATGATGCCCAGGATCAGGAATATTCCATGCACGGCATCTTCGACCAATTGCTTTCGATTACCCAAAGTAATCCTCCGTTCAGATGACGGGCGGGCCCATGCCATCCACAGGCCCGCCCGAATCGTTTCCGTTAGTTAGCAGCAGGCACCACGCCGGCAGAGGTGATGATGTCGTTGGCAGCCTCGCTGGTTGCATAATCGAAGAATGCCTGAGCAGCGTCGGAAAGCTGCTCGCCTTCCCTGGTAACCAGGATGAAGGGACGCTGGACTTCGTAGGTGCCGTCGGCGATGGTCTCCTCGGTGGGGGCAACGCCGCCCACGGTCAGAGCCTTGACGGAATCCTGCACGGAAGCCAGGGATGCATAGCCGATTGCCGCAGGGTTACCTGCAACGGTGGTGATGACGTCACCGGTGGAAGTGAGCTCCTGGCGGTACTGGCATGCTTCCTCGGTGCCGGTGATGGATTCGAAGCCGTCACGGGTACCGGACCCCGCCTCGCGGCCGATCAGCACGATTTCGGCATCGTCGCCGCCAACTTCCTTCCAGTTGGTGATCTTGCCGGTGAAGATATCGGCGATCTGCTGGACGGTCAGGTCGTCGACCTTGTTTTCGGGGTTGACCACGATCGCGATGCCGTCCTTGGCAAGCACGGTCTCGGTCAGGCCCTGGGCCAGCTCCTCGTCCTTCAGGTCGCGGCTGGAAAGACCGATGTCGCAGCGGCCTTCGGTTACCGCGGTGATGCCGCTACCGGAGCCGGTGGGGTTGTAGGTGAAGGTGACTCCGGGATTTTCTTCCTCGAATGCCTCGCCCAAGCCGCCGATGACCTTTTCCATGGAAGTGGAGCCGTCGGTGGTGACGGTGCCTTCCACGGTCTCTTCCGCGGCTCCGCCGCTGCAGCCTGCCAGCACTGCCGCAGACAGGGCCACGGTTGCCAGCAAGGGCAGGATGAACTTTCTCTTCTTCATGTGAACCATCTCCTTTTCTTGTTTCACAGGGCTGTCGAAATCCCTTGGTTCAAGATTCTGAAGAGGTGCAATGAAGGCCGGGTCATGGAAAAGTCAAACGAAAGTAAAGATGGTTCGAAAAAGGTAAAGGATGCCGCCAAACGTAAAGAGAAGCGCCCCCGAATCGCATTTCCCCATGTCAGGCGCGCATACAGAGGAGATGCCACCGTAGAACCCAGCAGGAAACAGGCAAGCGACCCGCACCCCTCTGGCAAAGCGGGATCGCTGCGTGTAAGCAGGCCCGCCCAAGCCCGGTAATCGGTGCCGCTAAAGCAAACCTACTTCAACCCGGCAATCGACGCGGCAAAGCCATTTTGGCGGCGAAAGCAACGAGGGCCCGCAGATGCG
>SFII01000035.1 GCA_004555335.1 Coriobacteriaceae bacterium
CTCGTGCGGCTTTCCACGTAGTCCTTGTCGACCAGGCCTTCCTTGATGAGGATGTGGACCACGCCGTTGGCGAAGGCCACGTTGGTGCCGGGACGCAGCTGCAGGTGGATGTCGGCATGCTTGGCCAGGCCGATCTTGCGGGGGTCGACCACGATCAGCTTGGTGCCGTTTTCGACAGCGCGGCGAACCTGCATGCCCAAAACGGGATGGGCTTCTTCAGGATTGCTTCCGACGATCATGATGACGTCGGACTTGGTGGTGATGTCCTCGATAGTGTTGGTCATCGCACCGGAACCGAGAGTGGTTGCCAGACCGGCAACCGTCGGTGCGTGTCAAACGCGCGCGCAGTTGTCTACATTGTTGGTCTCGAAGACGGTACGGGCCATCTTCTGGAGCATGTAGATGTCTTCGTTGGTGGAACGGGAGCAGGCGAACGCAGCAAGCGCATCACCCCCATGCTGCTGCTTGATCTGGCCGAACTTGGTCGCAACCAGATCCAGCGCCTCGTCCCAGGTAGCCTTCTCGAACTCGCCGGTTTCGGGGTTCTTGATCAGCGGGGAGGTCAGGCGGTCTTCGCTCTGAACGAAGTCGAAGGAAGCGGAGCGGCCCTTCACGCACAGGCGGCGCTTGTTGGAGGAGCCGTCGAATTCCTCGACGTCCACGATCTTGTCACCCTTGGTCACCAGGTAGTACTGGCAGCCTACCGCGCAGTGCGGGCAGGTGGTGAGGGTCTTCTTGACTTCCCATTCGCGGTAGTCGTTGCGGCGCTTCAGGGTAATGGCGCCGGTGGGGCAAGCTGCAGCGCAGCAGCCGCAGGACTCGCAGTCGGTGGACTTCCAGTCCTCGCCGAAGGGAGCCAGGATGGCGGTGCGCACGCCCCTCTTACCGGTCTGCAGGGTGTGGTTGCATGCCTGGTTGTTGCAGGCGCCCACGCAACGCTGGCATGCGATGCACAGGTTGGGGTTGAACTGCAGGAAGGGATTGCTGTCGAAGAGGGGCTTGTTCTTGACGGGGGCGGGGAAAGAGGGGCTTTCCACGCCGCACTCGCGGCAGACGGCCTGCAGCTCGCAGGCGCCATTCTTCGGGCAGCTGAAGCAGAAATTGGTGGAGTTCAGGCCATGCTGGCTGATGATCAGGTCCAGCACGGTGCGGCGGAATTCCTGTACGCGCTGGCTGTTGGTGGTGACCACCATGCCCCCGCGGACCAGGTTGTTGCAAGCGGCCACCAGGCCGTCTTCGCCCTCAACCTCGACGGAGCAAACGCGGCAGGATCCGATCTTGTTGATATCCTTGAGGAAGCACAGGGTGGGGATACGGATACCCGCCTGCTGGGCAGCGCTCAGGATGGTGGCATCTGCCGCTACCTGCAGCTGGATGCCATCGATGGTGACGTTTACCATTTCCTGGTTAGACATACTGGACTCGGCCTCCTTCCATGGTGCCGCAGCCGAAGCAGTCGCAGCGCAGGCAGCGACCGCATTCCTGGATGGCCTCTTCGAGGCTCATGTCGACTTCTACGTATTCGAAATCGTTCTTGCGCTCGCGGGCGGGACGCTCCGCGATATTGACGCGGCCGTAGGCGTTGCGGTCGTTCGGCTTGGGCGCGGGGACTTCCACGCCGCAGTCGAGCTTGTGATCGTAGCCCAGGTATGCGTCGATGTTGCGGGCAGCCACCTTGCCGGCGCCGATCGCCATGATGGCGGACTTGGGGCCGGTCTGGCAGTCGCCGCCCACGAAGATGTTGTCGAAGCCCTCTGCGCGCAGATGCTCATCGGCAACGAACTGCTTCCATTCGGTCTTCATGCCGAATTCCTCGAAGGGTTCGGAAACGATGTCCTGGCCGACTGCGATGAGCACGATGTCGGCATCGATCTCGATTTCGGGCTTGCTTGCCGCTACGGGAGCGGGGCGGCCGCGCTTGACGGGACCAATGTACTGGGGCTGGCAGATGAGCTTGCGGGCATGGCCGTCTTCATCGGTCTCGATACGGACGGGTGCCTGGAGGGTCATCATCTCGATGCCTTCCTGCATGGCGGATTCCACTTCCGCGGGAAGCGCGGTCATGTCTTCCAGCCTGCGGCGATATGCCACGGTGACTTCGCGTGCGCCTGCGCGGACCGCAGAGCGTGCGCAGTCCATGGCCACGTTTCCGCCGCCGATGACGGCTACGGCCTGGCCGGTGAAGTCGGGATAGTCGCCATCGCCGATTGCGCCCAGGATCTGGACAGCGCTCATGACACCCTTGGCGTCGATGCCTTCCAGGCGCAGGGACTTGCCTGCGTGCGCACCGATTGCCACGTATACGGCGTCGTATTCATCTGCGATGCGGCGCATTTCCTCGGCGCCGACGTAGGTTTCCAGCTTGACTTCGATATTGCCGGTGGAAAGGATCGCCTTGTTGTCCTCGTCCAGGCGATGACGGGGGAAGCGGTATGCGGGGATGCCGTAGCGCATCATGCCGCCCAGTTCCTTGTGCATTTCGAAGACGGTGACCTTGTGGCCCATCAGGCTGAGGTAGTACGCGCAGGTCATGCCGGAAGGGCCGCCGCCGATGACGGCGATATGGCAGCCGGTGTCGACGCTGGGCTTGGGCGTGGGAACCTGATCGGCGTGCAGCGAATCGACCGCGAACTTCTTGATGCCGCGGATGTTCACCGGGGCGTCGATGAGGGTGCGGCGGCAACGGGTCTCGCAAGGATGCTCGCAGATAAGCGCGCATGCGGTGGGATAGGGGTTGTCCTTGCGGATCATGTTGATCGCACCGGCATAGTCGCCTTCGCCGGTCAGGGCGATGTATGCAGGGATGTTCACATGGGCGGGGCACATGGTCTCGCAGGGAAGGGTCTGGCCGACGCCTTCCTGGCACATGCCCTTCTGGACGTGGTTGCGATATTCCTCCTCGAAGGTGTCCATACCCTGAAGAACGATCTCGCCTGCAACATAGCCGATTGCGCAGTCGGAGGTATCGCGCACGACCTGGGCCAGGGAACGCATCTTGTCGAGCACGGATTCATCCGCCTCGCAGCGCATCACCTGCTTCATCATGTCGAGCAACTGCGGGATACCATCACGGCAGGGCACGCACTTGCCGCAGGTCTGCAGGCCCTCGGATTCCAGAAGCGAAGCCTGGACCGCGATGGGGCAGATGCCCGGCGGGGTAGCCTCGATCCTTCTGGAGAACATGTCGAGGTAACCGGAGACCTTGCTGAAGTCCTTCGACTTCGGAGCAACGGACAAAGTTGCCATCAATCCTCCTCTCTTCTCTCTTTTTCTTCCATCGTTTGGAAACGGTTGCCAGGATACGGTTGACCAGGCCTTTTCCAAACGCTATTGCCATCCTAATGGCACGGATAGTTGATTGTAATAGGAAAACGTAATAGCGGGCAAAAATCGCCGCCGATAAGCCTCCGAACCCCCTGCCGATACGCGTCGGCGAGCCGAATCTGAAAAGAGGCTGAAAGCCCTCACTCGAATAAGCGGGGGCGCCGGGACGGGCTTGCCGCCGCCAGGCTCCGACGACAGCTGCCCGGCAAGTCGGACGCGGATTCTCGGGACCGCGCCGCCCGCCGGCGGCATCGGCCGGGCGATGGGCGCATCCCTTTGCGGATTCGCGCCCCAAAAACAAAAAACCCCTCGGATGCCTGCGTTTTCCGAGGGGTTTCCTGCTGCCCGAGGGCAAGGTTGCCAGAGAAAGAATCGTTAACCTGTAACGGTGATTAGATTATCGCGTTTATTTATCATTAGCAAGAAGTTTCTCCAATAATTTCCTATTGGTATGCATTTTTTCAATAATAAGTGAATCAGGGGACATTTTTGGATTATCGCGTTCATCTTTGCTGGGGCTTGCGTTATACTTCGCTTCGGATACTGAAGCTGAAGGCGGTTGCCGCGCATCTGGCACCCTCCCCGAAAAGCCGGTGCGACAATGCGGCTCGCGGATGAATTTCGTCCTCCCCTCTAGTTCCCCATCCGGCGAAACCGCCTTCAGCAGTATCATCCCGGGACAGTTCTTCGGTTTTCTCGGGAAGGAGCTTCTTTGTACCAGCATCTCTTCGACCCCGAGGCAAGGGAATACGCATCCCGCGTCAGCGCGCACGAAGCGCTCGAGCGCCTCAAGATCGGAAACAGCCAATTCATCACCTCGCGACGCACCGCGAGCGACATCTCATCCGAACTAGTCGAGCACCTGTTCGTCCACGGGCAGAGCCCCTATGCCATCGTCATCACCTGCTCCGACTCCCGCGTGGTCCCCGAGCACATCTTCATGACCAGCCTTGGCGAGCTGTTCGTCATCAGGGTCGCCGGCAACGTCATCGGCGACTCCGAGCTGGCAAGCGTGGTCTACGCCGCGTCCCACCTGCACACCCGTCTGGTGCTGGTGCTGGGCCATACCCACTGCGGCGCCATCGAGGCGGCCATGCACGGGCACGAACCCGGAGCCGTGAGCGCCATCACCGACCGCATCATCGAGGCGATCGGCGACGAGAAGGACCAGTACGTGGCAAGCACCATGAACGTGCGCAATTCCATGGCGGTGCTGAAGGCGAACGAAGAGCTTGCCGCCCTGGAAGACGACGGGCTGGAAATAGTCGGCGGCGTGTACCACATCCATTCCGGCTTCGTCGATTTCCTGAAGCAGTAACGCAGCAGCCGGACGGGCGCGCAAGGAGGCGGCACGCCCCGCACGCATGCATCGCGCCCCGGCCCCGCAGGGCCTTCCAGGCACCCTGCCGCGCAGCACGGCGCGCACGGTGCGCCCAAGCGGCGCCGCGCGCCGGCAACATCCCCGAAAGGAGGCACCCATGGGCGTTCTTTTCGTCCAATACCCCAAATGCAGCACCTGCAAGAAAGCCGCCAAGTGGCTTGACGAGCACGGTATCGACTACACGAGCCGCCACATCGTGGAAAATCCCCCTACCGCAGAGGAGCTTGCGCTTTGGCATGGCGCAAGCGGGCTCCCCCTGCGCCGCTTCTTCAACACCAGCGGCATGAAGTACCGCGAGCTGAACGTGAAAGCCCAGCTGGATGAGGGAATGTCCGACGAAGACGCCTACCGCCTGCTCGCAAGCGACGGCATGCTGGTGAAGCGCCCCCTGCTTGTGGGAGACGGCTTCGTCCTGTGCGGGTTCAAGGAAGCCGCCTGGGAAGAGACCCTGCTCTAAACGCTTGCGCGGCCGCATCTGCCCCATGGGCGGGCGCGGCTGCGTTTTTTGTTTTGGATTAGTTAAAAATCCCGTTGGAATAATGCGGACCTTGGGCAAGGCCGTGCCATAGAAGACGAAAAGCGCCTATACTCGAACGATGAACGGTTACTACGGTCAGCCGTGTTTTTCGGCAACCGTGCAAATAACGGATATGAGGAGATGTTTTGGGCGGTTTCTTCGGAGCGGTATCCAACCGCGATATCACATTGGACGTTTTCTTCGGCGTCGACTACCACTCTCACCTGGGCACCCGTCGCGCAGGTATGATCACCCTCGATAAGGACCATGGCTTCCGTCGCCAGATCCACTCCATCGAGAACACCCCCTTCCGCACCAAGTTCGAAAAGGACCTGAACGACTTCGGGGGCAACTGCGGCATCGGCTGCATTTCCGACATGGATCCCCAGCCCCTGCTGGTCCGCTCCCACCTGGGAACCTTCGCAATCACCACCGTCGGCTGCATCGGCAATGTCGACGAAATCATCAACGAGCGCCTTTCCAACCCCGGCCATCAGTTCATGGCCATGGGGTCGGGCTCGGTCAACACCACCGAGCTGGTTGCCGCCATCATCAACGAGAAGGAAGACTTCGTTTCCGGCATCAGGCACGCCATGGACCTGATCGAAGGATCCCTTACGCTGCTGATCATGAAGGAAGACGGCCACATCATCGCCGCCCGCGACCGCATGGGACGCCTGCCCGTGCTGATCGGCAAGGACACCGTGGACCAGGGCTACGCCATCTCCTTCGAATCCTTCGCATACCAGAAGCTGGGCTATGCCGATGAATACGAGCTGGGCCCCGACGAGATCGTGGAAGTGGGCGCAGACGGCTACACCACTTTGAACCCGCCGCAGGACAAGATGAAGATCTGCGCTTTCCTGTGGACCTACTACGGCTACCCCAACTCCAACTACGAAGGCGTCAACGTCGAGCAGTTCCGCTATCGCAACGGCGAGATCATGGCGAAGAACGACGCCGAACAGGGCAAGCTGCCCGAGCTGGACTACGTTGCCGGCATCCCCGATTCCGGCCTGCCGCACGCAATCGGCTATGCAGGCGAATGCAAGGTCCCCTTCGCACGCCCCTTCGTCAAGTACACCCCCACCTGGCCCCGCTCCTTCATGCCCGCCAACCAGAGCGTGCGCAACCGCGTGGCCAAGATGAAGCAAGTTCCCGTACCCGAGCTGATCAAAGGCAAGAAGCTGCTGTTCGTTGACGACAGCATCGTGCGCGGAACCCAGATGCGCGAAACCATCGACTTCCTGTACGAAGCCGGCGCCAAGGAAGTGCACATGCGCAGCGCCTGCCCGCCCATCATGTTCGGCTGCAAGTACCTTTCCTTCTCGCGCAGCAATTCCCCCATGGAGCTGCTTTCCCGCCGCACCATCCAGGAACTGGAAGGCGACGAAGGCCAGAATCATCTGGAAGAGTACGCCGACGCCACCACCGAGCGCGGCAAGTGCATGCTCAAGAAAATTTGCGAGGAAATGGGCTTTGACAGCCTGAGTTACCAGTCTTTAGATGGTATGCTCGAAGCAATCGGCATCGACCCCGAGAAAGTATGCACCTACTGCTGGAACGGCAAGGAATAAGCCGTACGTCGCAGAACTTAAATTAGACCCCCAACTCCCAAGCAGGCCCGGAATCTCCGGGCCTGCGATTTGTTTGGGGGCAGGAATCACAAGGCAGCCCCTAGCCGCACAGGATCCGTAAGGCTAGACCGCCTTGCACCCCCTCCTCCCGAATTGCCGTATCATGGTTCAGGGACGAACTAGAGGAGGAAACAATGGTCAAACCGGCATACGTAAAGCTTTCGCATGACCCCACGCCCCTGGAAATGCTCGCAGACTGGGCCGCAGGGGGCACGCCTGGCAACTGGGCGCCGAATAAGGAATACAAGGCTGCGCTCACAAGGCTCACCGACCTGATGAACCTGTACAAATGCGCGATCATGGAAACCGAAACCCGCTTGAAGGTGCTGAACGCGCGCTTTTCGCTGGAAAAGGAACGCAACCCCATCTCCAGCATCTCAAGCCGCCTGAAAACCCCCGAAAGCATCTACGAGAAGGTGCACAGAGCCAACATCAAGCCCGGCATCGACGAGCTTATCGAAAACATGCACGATATCGCCGGCTTACGCGTCATCTGCTCCTTCGTTGAAGACGTCTACCAGCTGGTCGACTGCCTGGAACGCCAGGACGACATCAAGATCCTGCGCCGTCGCGACTACATCGCCAATCCCAAGCCGAACGGCTACCGCAGCCTGCATCTGATCGTGATGATCCCCGTCTTCCTTCCCGAAGGCGCGGTGGATATGAAGGTCGAAATCCAGCTGCGCACCATCGCCATGGAATCGTGGGCAAGCCTGGAACATAAGCTGCGCTACAAGAAGGACATGGATCCCGAACTGCTGCAGTCCATTTCGAAGGAGCTTTCCCAATGCGCCCAGCTGAGCTCGCGACTGGATACGCGCATGCAGACCATCCGCTACATGATCGACGGTTTCGACGCCTTAGACGAGGCTGCGATCATGAAGCAGTACGAAAGCGAAGACATCGAACTGTAAACACCCGCTCTTGCCAAGCGGTATCTTCAACCTCGAGCAGATTGCGCGCCGCCTCGAAGGCACCACGCCGTCGAGTGCTTGCGCGGCGATTTCATCCAAGCCCAACTCGACGATGGGCTCTTCGCCCAATTCCGGGATGACGTTGGAAATGTAGTTGGAGAACACCTTGTTCGGCGACACGATGGCCACGTCCTGGGCTTTCAGGATGTCCTTGAAACGGTAGAGCAGGTAGGCGACGCGGTGCAGGGCGATGGAGGTCTTACCCGATCCGGCAACGCCTTGGATCAGCAGCGTCTGCACGCTTTCATTGCGGATGATGGCATTCTGCTCGTGCTGGATGGTGGAAATGACCGACTTCATCTTCTCGTCCGACGTGTGCGCCAGCTCGCCCACCAGCACATCATCCTGCAGGGCGTCGCTCACGTCCACGGCATACTCCATCCGGCCTGCCAAAGGAGAGGGCTTCACGCGGAAAAGCATCGGGAGGCGTACAATCCTGAAGAACGGATTCGATCAGATGGGAACCATGTTGAACAACAACCCACACACGACCCCAACGCCACATGCTGCCGGAGAGGCAATTCCTTCGCCGCGCCCCAGCGCGGAAATCCTGGCGGAGTTGGAGCAGGTCGAGGCGTCCATCGCCGAGCAGCTGGCGAAGGCAAGGGGCTAGCCGTGCGGCGCTACGAGGCGTACAAGGACTCCGGCGTCGAGTGGATCGGCGAGATTCCCGCGGGGTGGGAGGCAACCAAGCTGCTGTTTGGACTTGAATGCGCCATTACCGATGGACCCCATGAAACCCCTGAGTTTTTCGACGAAGGGATTCCGTTTATTTCAGCGGAAGCGGTGTCTTGCGGAAATGGGCGAATAGACTTCTCCCATATGAGAGGATTCATCTCAAAAGAATACTATGAACAATGCTGCGAGAAGTATATTCCGCAAGTTGGTGATATCTATATGATTAAATCCGGGGCGACTACGGGAAGAGTATCAATTGTTGATACGGATGAGATCTTTACCATCTGGTCTCCCTTGGCTGCAATTCGATGCAAAAGGTCGAAACTCTTACCTTGGTATGCGTTCTATTATTTTCACTCTTTTGAGTTTCAGCAACAGGTTGAGGATGGGTGGACTTACGGCACTCAGCAAAATATCGGAATGAGAACGCTTGAAAAACTACAAGTATGTTTCCCTCCTCTTCCCGAGCAGCAGGCCATCGCAGACTACCTGGATGAGAAGACCGCCGAGATCGACTCGCTCATCGTCGATAAGCAGCGCCAGGTGGAACTGCTCAGGGAATACCGCAAGTCCCTCATCTCCGAAGCCGTCACCGGCAAGTTCAAGGTCCCCGGATTGGAGTAGCTGTGAAACCCGTGGAATATGCAAATGTAGCGAATTCGTCTGCGAAGGATGTTTCCGAGCGCGCTTATGAAGACGCGGTCGAGGCCATCCTCAATTCGGTCGGCTGGTCTTCGGCGGACGCATCCGACTACGACCGCTCCCTGGCGGTGAAGCTGGACAGCGCCATTGCCTTCATCGAGCAATCCCAGCCTAAGGAATGGGGCAAGGTGCTTTCCTTCTACGGCAACCAGGCAGCTGCCCGCGCCAACTTCGCCAAGCAGCTGGACAAGAACCTTACCTTCAACGGACTGGTGCATGTGCTGCGCCATGGTTTCAAGATGTCGGGTGCCAGGTTGCGCCTGTGCTATTTCCGCCCGCCTAACGATCTGAATGCCGATGCCTTCCGCCAGCATGCCTGTAACCGCTTCGAAGTGGTGCGCCAGCTGCGTTACGGCACCATGAAAGGCGACATGGACAACAGCCTGGATGTGGTGCTGTTCGTGAACGGCCTGCCCCTGGTCACCGTGGAGCTGAAGAACCGCCAGACCGGGCAGAGCGTGGAAAACGCCATGGCCCAGTACCGGCAGGACCGCGATCCGCGCGAGCTCATCTTCAGGCCCGACAACCGCAGTCTGGTGCACTTCGCCGTAGACGGCCATCTGGTGCGCATGACAACCATGCTGCGCGCGGGCAGAACCAAGTTCTGGAAGTTCGATAAGGGAAACAACGGCGACGCCGGCAATCCGCCTGTGGAACAGGGGCGCCGCACCGACTACCTGTTCGCAGAGGTACTGGAACCCCAGTCGCTGCTGCAGATCGTGCAGAGCTTCGCCCAGGTAAAGCGCACGGGCGACAAGGTGGATTCCGTCATCTTCCCGCGCTACCACCAGCTGCGCGTGGTGCGCAAGCTGGTTGCGAGCGCCGCCGCCGAAGGACCGGGCCGCAACTACCTGATCCAGCATTCCGCGGGCAGCGGCAAGAGCCACTCCATTTCGTGGACCGCGCACCAGCTGGCGGGACTGACCAAGCCCGATGGCTCTGCGGTCTTCGATTCCATCGTCATCCTGACCGACCGCAAGGTGCTGGACAGCCAGCTGCAGGAAGACGTGTATTCCATGGAGCACAAGGAAGGCCTGGTCGTGAAGGTGGAGGGCACCTCGAAGGACCTGAGGGACGCCCTGAACGGCGGTGCGCGCATCATCATCAGCACCATCCAGAAATTCCCCTACATCTACCGCGACACCGATGTGGCCGATCGCACCTTCGCCGTGATCGTTGACGAGGCGCATTCTTCCCAGACCGGCAAGAATGCCGAAAAGACGCGCGAGGGCCTGTCCAAGATGAGCGACGAGGAATTCCAGCAGATGCTGGAAGAGGCGGCCATCTTAGACGAGGCTGCCGCCACCGAGGCGGAGGCCGCGCAGGTTTCGGTGCTGCAGGAGGTTTCGGCCCAGGGCAGGCGCGACAACCTTTCCTTCATCGCCTTCACCGCAACGCCCAAGGCCAGGACCCTGGAGCTTTTCGGCACCATGGGCGAAGACGGCAAGCCGCATCCCTTCGACCTGTATTCCATGCGTCAGGCCATCAACGAGCATTACATCCTTGATGTGTTGAAGAATTACACCACCTTCGAAACCTACTACAAGCTGGTCAAGTCCATTCCGGACGATCCCAAGTATGCCCAGGCCCAGGCTTCGAAGGCGCTCATGAACTTCGTGAAGCTGCATCCTTCCAACATCTCCAAGAAGG
>SFII01000189.1 GCA_004555335.1 Coriobacteriaceae bacterium
GTCCTTGCTTAGCGTAGTAAACCTTGCGGGTAAACAGGCGCAGCGTGGGGAAATGGCGAAGCGCCCCAAGCGTTCTCTTCTTCAGGTCGAAGTTCATGGATAATGCCTTACTGTCAGTGATGGTCATGCTCAGTATGATACTTGTTCTTGAAGGGAATCGCGTGCGCTCTCTGTTCTTGCATATTATCGCCTTCGTTCTCAAGGCATGTGCACTTGCGCTCAGATCGGTGCCGGTTAGGCGCCGTGTTGCCTTCATGTCGCGGCAAGGGCGTTCCGGATCGATGGATTTCAGGATCCTCCAGGAAGCGCTTCGCGAGCGGATGCCCCAGGTGGAGCTGGTGGAATGCGTGACCGACCCCGAAACGAAGGATCTACTGAAATTCACAGGGAACACCCTGCGTCAATTGCGCCTTTCCCAGACATCCAGCTTGGTAGTGGTAGATGGCTATCTGCCTGCCGTGTCCGTGCCCGCAAAGCGGAAGGGCGTGACCGTTATCCAGCTGTGGCATGCGCTTGGGGCGATTAAGCGATTCGGTTACCAGTGCCTGGACACCACCGATGGCAGGAGCTCCGATTCCGCACGCATCTTGCGCATGCACAGGAATTACGATTATGTGATTGCAGGCGGCCCTTGGGCTTGCGAGGCGCTAGCGAAGGCTTTCGATGTTCCTGCTGAAACGGTGCTTCCATTGGGCCTGCCCCGTCTCGACTACCTGATCTCCCCTGAATTCGCCGAAGAGCGTTCCCGCGTGCGTGCTCGCATTCTTGCCCGCTACCCTCAGCTTTCGCAGCCGGGTCCCAAGGTGGTGTTGGCGCCTACCTTCCGCAGAAATGATGCCCGTTTTTCCGCACGTCAGCTTGCCTTGGCCTGCGATGCGGCGCGCGGTCTTGCCGCAACCGTCATCTTTTCGGGTCATCCGCTCGACGCATCGGGGAAAGATGGCGACTTGCCGGATAACGTGGTTCTTGCGAGCGGCTTTTCTACGATTCAACTTCTGCTGGTCGCCGATGCGCTGGTAACGGATTATTCGGCTGTTGCATATGAGGCTGCGGCAATGGGCTTGCCGGTGCTCTTCTATGTCCCTGATATCGATGCGTATCGCAAAACGCCAGGGCTGAATATCGATCCTGAGGCCGAATACCCCCAGTGCACATCGAGGAGCCTCCAAGCATGCTTGTCGCTTGCTTGTTCGAAAAGTTCCCGGGGCGATGTTCTTGCAGAATCGATGGGGGATGTTCCCGAGGGTTGCATCGACAGCATTTTGGCGCTGGTGGGGCATGCTCTCATGCCGAATGGCGATGACGGTCCTTCGTCCGGTCGAGCAGCGGGCGCCCGTGAAGACCATTAAGTGGTTCGAGTCGGCAAATCGCGGTCGAGAGCATCTACCGATGGATCCTTGGGAAAAGGAGCGCAAGGCCTAGAGAGCCCATATGAGTGGGATGCGCGGGCAATATCCAGCTGTATTACAATACATTCGGAATCCGAAACGTATCAGTGTCTACGGGGCCGAGGGGTTCGTAGATTGATGGACAATGACTCTATCAGGGGGAAAGATGTCAGAAAGCTTGATGGTTAACAGGTTCACAACGGGGGAGGCCCCCAAGCGCCTGCGCAGGGTGCTGACCTACGGAACCTTCGACCTGCTCCATTACGGGCATGTGCGCCTCCTGCGGCGTGCGGCGGCGCTGGGGGACTACCTGATCGTGGCCCTCTCCACCGACGAGTTCAACGCGAGCAAGGGGAAGAGCAGCTTCTACTCCTACGGTATCCGCAAGGAAATCCTGGAGAGCATCCGCTACGTGGACCTGGTCATCCCGGAGGAGAACTGGGAGCAGAAGATCGACGACATCAAGCGCTACGAGATCGACGTGGTGGTGATGGGGTCCGACTGGAAGGACAGCCCGCGCTTCGATTACCTGAAGGATTACTGCGAGCTGGTGTTCCTGGACCGCACCGACGGCATCTCCACCACCGACGTGAAGCGCGAGCTTAAGGAGTAGCATACTGCCCGCACGCCTTGACGAGTGTATCTAGGCGGCCCTCCGGGGCCGCCTTGCCGTTCGCAGGGGAGGGGATTCCCGGTTTCAGCCCGGGGGCGCCGCATCTGCATCCCCTCGCCTCTACCGCCCCGTCTTCCGGAACGGACCGCCGGCGGCACGGGGGCGGTAGGGATCTCCTTTGCCGTTCCTGCGGCGGGCATCCGGCGATCCGGCCCGCCCGCCCGCCATTCTGCGATCCGTGCCGCCGGCGGGAGATCGGCGAAGCCCCCTGCGCCCCCGCCCCGGCCCGCCCCCTCCGATGGCCCGGATCGGGTAGATATGGAGAGGATATGGAGACGCGCCCTGCCCCTTGCAAGGGGGCGGGAAGGGGCGTATATTACCACCTTGCGCGCCGCACGGGAGTGCGGATGGCGCGGAGGACCTTGAAAACCGGATACTGCGAATC
>SFII01000036.1 GCA_004555335.1 Coriobacteriaceae bacterium
CGAGGAGCAGGTTGGCATGATGGAAATGGTCCTCGACGTTGATGACATCATCGAAGAGATGACCGACATCCGCTCCGAGTACTGCAAGTACTAAGAACGGACATGCGGGGCCGGGCGCGACACGCTCGCGTCCCGGCCCCGCTTACTTTCTATCTATTCATTTGAGCCGGTTCCCGGTGCCGTGGCGATCGGGGACGTCGGGCTCCATGTACATGGAGGTACATAGAAATGAAAAGCGTAATCAAGGGTACCGGCTACGTTCTCGCCCATACCCCCGACATGGTGCTGGAAAACGGTTCCACCCAGCAGCAGGAGCGCATCGTAAACCCCGAGGGCGAATACCTCAAGGAGCTTCCCAAGCACCTGCGTTCCTGGGAACAGGTCCTGTCCTACTGGCCCAACCAGGTCTACATCGGCAACAAGACCCCCGACGAGCTGCGTGACGTTCCCCAGCCCTGGTGCGACAAGGAATGCGACGTCAACGACCGTTACGGCAAGTACGGCCAGATGATGCCCCAGGACGAGTTCTACCTGCTCATCCAGGCTTCCGACGTCTTCGACCTGGTACACCTGGAAAAGGGCTTCGTAGCCGCTACCAAGGAAGCTTTCGCAGCTAACAAGGTCATCACCGACGAAATCGTCGCACGCATCAAGGAAGGCGACGACATCGAGGCCATCAAGAACTTCGTCGAGAACGAAGGCGCAGAGCCCATGTTCCAGAACCAGGAACTGGTAGGCTGCATCTGCCGTGCTCACGAAATCGACGTTAACCTGTCCTCCCACACCATGCTGGAGAACCTGGTTTCCAAGGCATCCTCCGTCCTGGCACTGCTGACCGCCATCGACAACGCCGGCATCAAGGCCGACGACGTCCAGTACGTCATCGACTGCTGCGAGGAAGCTTGCGGCGACGTCCTGCAGCGTGGCGGCGGCAACTTCGCTAAGGCTGCTGCTGAAATCGCAGGCCTGGCAAACGCCACCGGTTCCGACGCCCGCGGCTTCTGCGCCGGCCCCTCCCATGCAATGATCGAGGCTGCTGCACTGGTTCAGTCCGGCGCCTTCGACACCGTCATCGTCACCGCTGGCGGCTGCACCGCTAAGCTGGGCATGAACGGCAAGAGCCACGTCGAGAAGGGCCTGCCCGCTCTGGAGGACATGATCGGCGGCTTCGCTATCGTCGTTACCGCTGACGACGGCGTAAACCCCGCAATCAACCTGAACCTGATCGGCCGCCACACCGTCGGCACCGGTTCCGCACCCCAGCAGGTTGTCCAGTCCCTGGTATACAACCCCCTCGAGGCAGCCGGCATGGCCATCACCGATATCGACCGCTTCTCCCCCGAGATGCAGAACCCCGACATCACCAAGCCCGCAGGCGCTGGTGACGTTCCCGAGGCAAACTACAAGATGATTGCCGCTCTGGGCGTTAAGAAGGGTGCAATCGAGAAGAAGGAAATGCCCGCATTCATCAAGGAACGCGGCATCATGGGCTTCGCTCCCACCCAGGGCCACATCCCCTCTGGTGTTCCCTCCATCGGCTTCGTACGCGACAGCATCCTGGCTGGCGACATCAAGAACACCATGATCATCGGCAAGGGCTCCCTGTTCCTGGGCCGTCTGACCAACCTGTTCGACGGTGTTTCCTTCGTAATCGAGGCTAACGACGGCGTTGCCGAGGCAGCAGCTGTCGACGAAGACGAAGTACGCGGCATGGTCGCCCGTGCAATGCGCGACTTCGCCCAGACCCTGCTCGCAGCAGACGCTGAATAAAGGAGGTCTTGAAATGACTTCCCTGGAACAGAAGGTCGCCGGCATCTTCATGGAGATGGCCGACGGCATCGAGACCGGTAGCTTCGGCAAGAAGCCCCGCATCGCACTGACCGGCATGGGCAGCGAGCATGGTGAGGAAAACTCCATGGCTGCTGCTCGCGCAGCTGCTGCAGCTGGTGTCGACGTTGTCTACATCGGCTCTCTGGAAGATCCCGCCGTCGAGACCGTTGCGGTCGCAGACGACGAGGCCGGCCATGAGAAGATGGACGAAATGCTCAGCGCAGGCGAAATCGATGGTGCCGTTACCATGCACTATCCTTTCCCCATCGGCGTGAGCACCGTCGGCAGGGTAGTAACCCCCGCTGTCGGCAAGGAGATGTTCATCGCCAACACCACCGGCACCTCCAGCACCGAGCGTGTCGAGGCAATGATCCTGAACGCCATCGCCGGCATCATCGCAGCCAAGGCTTGCGGCATCGCCGAGCCCACCGTGGGCATCCTGAACGTTGACAGCGCACGCCAGGTCGAAATGGCCCTGAAGGAGCTGCAGGAGAACGGCTACGGCATCAAGTTCGCCGAGTCCTCCCGCGCCGACGGCGGCTGCGTCCTGCGTGGCAACGACGTGCTCAAGGGCACCCCGGACGTCCTGGTCACCGACTCTCTGACCGGTAACGTCCTGACCAAGATGATCTCTGCCTTCAACACCGGCGGTTCCTTCGAGGCAACCGGCTTCGGCTATGGCCCTGGCATCGGTGAAGGCTACGACAAGCTGGTTCTGATCGTTTCCCGTGCTTCCGGCGCTCCCGTTCTGGCAAACGCCCTGAAGTTCGCCGGCGAACTGGTCAAGAACAAGGTCTTCGACATCGCCAAGGCAGAATACGCTGCAGCGAAGAAGGCAGGCCTGGAGGCAGCTATCGAGAAGCGCAAGCCCAAGGCAAAGGTCGAGGAAGCTGCGGTTACCGCTCCTCCCGCCGAGCCCTGCACCTCTTCCATTCCCGGTATCGACGTTATCGACCTGGAAGACGCAGTACAGCTGCTCTGGAAGAACGGCATCTATGCCGAGTCCGGCATGGGCTGCACCGGTCCTCTGGTTATGATGAGCGACGCTAACTTCGAGAAGTCCAAGGAACTGCTGAAGGAAGCTGGCTACATCGGCTAAACCGCAGAGGGCATAAGCCCCAATCAAGTGGTTTCGGGCCGCATCCCTTTCGGGGTGCGGCCCTTTTGCATCTCGATGCAGGTTGCGACGTTCGGTTGCGGAACGCGACCCAGCGGAACGTGATCCAGCAGAGCGCGACCCGGCAGGGCATGGCCCTGCGGAGCTCGATGGGGCAGAACGTGATCCGGCGATAAGGTCTTTCCGTAACGCGGACAGCGCCGCAGAAGCGGCGCTGTCCGAGAAGAGAAGTGGAGAGGAATATCGTTTTAGGTTGGAGCCTAGAGAGGGGACTGGCCGGTGATGCAGCGGCCGATCCAAAGGGCGAGCACATCGGCGCTCGGTGCCATGATCTGGCCTGCGTAGCCGTCGCGCACCATGCGTTCCACCGCGGATGCCTTGTTCGCCCTGTTGTATCCCTTTCCGCCGACAACGCGCATGGCCCATTTGGCGGAATCCAGGACCAGGTTGATGGAAATAGAGCGGGCGGAAAGGATGTGGACCAATGCATCGGGTTCGCCCGAATCCATGGCGATTGCAGCGTCGATGGCGGTTGCCTTGCAGGAATAGGCGTTGTTGTAGAGCTTCGTCAGGTGCGATTGGATGCCGTCGAGTTCGCAAAGCCTCTTTCCGTCGATGTAGGTGCCGCAGGGGTAGCTGCGCTTCATGGAGTATTCGACGGCCTCGTTCATCAGGCCGGTGGTGATTCCTCCGTACAATGCGGAAAGGCCCAGGATGAAGGGGGGAGCGACGATGTTGAGGATCTGCTCGACGCCTTCGCCCTCATTGCCGTAGCGGCACCACTCGGGAACCATGACGTCGTTGAATTCCAGGGGGCAGCTGATGTTGCCGCGCATTCCGAAGCCATCCCATTCCTCGTTGCGGACCTTCAGTCCTTCGAGGGATGCGGGGACGAGCCACTGGGAAATGCCCTCGGTGCCGACGGCCTGGCAATCGATGCAGTACCAATCCGCGTAGCCCGCCATGGTGACCATGGACTTCACGCCATTGATCTTCGTGCTTCCGTCGGGCATGCGCTCTGCGGTCGTCTCGCAGCTGTAGAAATGGCAGCCGGTGTTGATTTCGGAGCAGGCAAGCGCGCAGATATGGGCCTTGTCCACAATCCCGCCGAATACTTCCTGTTTCAGCTTGTCGCTGCCGACGGCGAGCACCTCGAATACGGTGGTGTTGTGCTGGAAGTAGCAGATGCCGACCGTTCCCGAAACCTCCGAGAAGGCCATTACCGCTTCGGTATGTTCCAGGAATCCCTTTCCGAGTCCGCCGTATTCCACGGGCACGCAAAGCTTCATCCAGCCTTCTTCGTAGAGCTTTTCGAAGATATCGGCAGGGAATTCATCTTTCTCGTCGATTTCGGCGGCTCGGGGAGCGATGATGCGTTGCGCGAATTCTTGCGCCTTTGCGTAGGTCTCTGTCATGAATGCCTCCTTATTCTGCATTGGTGGGCCGGTTTCGCCGGCGGACAGACCCATTCATGCCATAACCGAAAAAGGCTATGGCACAATGCCATAGCCCGTATTCGCTATCTTTCGATTTGCCTGAGTGCACAGTGCTCGCTGTTCAGGCAGGATGTCGAGCATGTTTCCTGGCTTGCGCATTCGCCCTATCGAGCCTTCCCGCAAAAAGCAGTGGCTGGATCGAACCTCCGATAGGGCCGTCGCTTACAGTGGCGGCACCGCTTCAGCTTCGCACTGAATTCCATCTTAGCCCCTCGGATGCTATCGCGAGGGGAACTCGGATCCCCGATATTCGGTTGTTGAGCCGTCTGAGCGACTCTGGAGGGAACAATAATGCAAAAACTTGCATAAAAGCAAATATTTTTTCAGAATGACTATTGAATACTCTAATACGTTACGTTTTTGGGAGGCTCTCCGCATCGGATTCCGATTTCGCTCATCGTATGGGGAGTGCGTGCGTGCTTGTGTATGCGGGACGGGGCGTTGTACACTTTCGGATGCTGGAAAAGCGAGAAGAGAAATCGCGTCGCAATAGGCGGCAGCGTAGGATATTCCCGGAAGCGGGGCTTGTCAGTGCATGCGCGAGGAGAGGGCGGCTTCTGGCATGGGTTTTTCGGCTTCCGTATGATGATGAAAGGAAAGCGATGAGCTACCAGTTCGTAACCAACAATCCGCGCCTTATCGACAAGGAGGGCGCTATCCCCGTTGACGGAACCTTCAGGGATGTTCTGGTGAAGGTCCGTGACATGGTCCATGCGGGTTACGAACTGATCAGCCATCCCCTGTTCGCAAGCAGCAGGATGATGTTCAGCCCGTACCGCACCATCCTGATGGGCGGCAAGCTGGATGCCCCCAGGGTGGAATTCATCGAAATCATCGAGAACTCCATCCTGTCCTACGACAACGCGATGGCGCGTCGCCGTCGTCAACCCGAGCATGACGACGATTATGCCTATGTCGATGAAAGCCTGTTCTATTCGGCTTTGGAGGAAATCGAGCGCCTGCGCCCCTAACAGGTGCCCTTGCCCCTTCCGTACGATAGGGGAGGGCGGAATACCTTTTCCCACTGTGCAGCCCGGAGCATCGCCCCGGGCTGTTTTCATCGGGGGTGCGATCGGGGTGGGGATATTTGACGGGTATGGTGCTTTTGATGCACGTCCGGTTGCGGGTTTGGAATCCGGGACCGTCGGTTTTCCGTGCTGCGTGGGGTTTCCCTGGGATGGGCTTGTCGAAGGAACCCTTCGGGAGGGCTGCGGGGCTGGCATTTCGAAGCTTGCCTATGATGGGAAACGGCCGGAGAGCGGTCGAAAAACGCCCCCGATAATAGAATCATCACGATTACAAATCAGGTTTCGGTTTGCGTTCGAAATCTCAATTGACAATTCAAATCAGTATAGGAAAATTCGCATTAACCTGATGAATCCTGCTTGGTTTCAAGGGTGCGGGTAGTGTAGTAGGCCTGCGCCTTGCGAAACCGATCGTGGGGCGAATATGCGCGGGATGGGTTGCCGGCTTGGATTTGTGTAGTAGTGCCAGGCGGACTGTTCTTTCGTGCCGTTTCTCCTCTGATCATCGAGGCGACATCCGTGCAAGTAGTGTAGTAGCGCGCGGGGTCGGCACAGGCTCCTGTGTTCTTGATTTGCGTGGGTTTTCAGGGAATAGCAACCAGCATCCCCGTTGGGGGTGTGGGTAATTTTGTTGATGGCGCGTTCGGGGATGTGTCCATCACGGTGAGCGACTTGGGATCATTCCCGGCGCGAGGATATTGCCCACGTGCTGCATGGAAAACCGAATAGAGCCCTTTGGCTCATGCGATCAGGCTGGGATGCCGGTCTCTAGTAAGTGTTGCCTGATTTAGCCAAGAGGGTCCTGTTTCGGCCTGCGGTTCGTATTGTGCGGAGTCTTCCTTTCTTCTCCGCTGCCTGGGCGTTCGCGTTTTTGCAGGCCGCGCAACCGAAAGAGCACATCCATCTTTCGTGCCACGAAACGAATGGAGGTGTTCTAAGTGAGATTAGAACAAGAGCTGCTCTACGTGAAAGACGTAGTCGCTGGCGACGCCATGAAGATCGAGGGTGGCGTCTTGACCGTCGACGTGGACGGTTTGAGGCAGTGCTTGCTCGAAGACGACAAGATCAAAGACGTCCAGATCGACTTCGCGAAGCCGGGCGAGCGCGTGCGCATCGTTCCCGTCAAGGACGTCATCGAGCCCCGCTACAGGGTTGATCGCCAGAATGGCTTCCCCGGTGTAACCACCAAGTACGAAGAGTGCGGCAACGGCGTAACCAAGATCCTGAAGGGCGCCGCAATCGTGACCATCGGCGACATGGTTGGTTTCCAGGAAGGCGTAATCGACATGTGGGGTGAAGGCGCTGGCTGGACCCCGTTCTCCAAGACCTGCAACATCACCGTGAATATCACCCCCGTTGACGGTCTGGATCCCCATACCCACGAGCGCGTCGTCCGTCTGGCTGGCCTGAAGGCATCCACCTTCGTCGGCCTGGCTGCAAAGGATGCCGAAGCGGACGAAGTGAATGTCTACGAAATCGGCTCCATGAAGGAAGAGACCGCCAAGTATCCCGATCTGCCCAAGGTCGCATACGTCGAGATGACCATTTCCCAGGGCCTTCTGCATGACGGCTTCCTGTATGGCGTGGACCTGAAGGAGATCGTTCCCACCTGGTTCCATCCCAACGAGGAAATCGACAACGCCGTCATCTCCGGCAACTGCGTTGCCGCATGCGACAAGATCACCACGTATCAGCATCAGAACAATGCCCTGATCCACGACTTGTACGCACAGCACGGCAAGACCATCAACTACATCGGCAACATCTTCTCCCCCGAGCTGACCACGCTCGACGGCAAGTTCCGCAACTGCGACTACACCGCAAAGCTTTGCGAGCAGATCGGTGCCGACGGCGTCATCGTTTCCGAGGAAGGCTACGGCAACCCCGACTCCGACCTGGTTATGATCTGCAAGCGCCTGGAGAACCGCGGCATCAAGACCGCCCTGGTTACCGACGAATGCTCCGGTTGGGACGGCACCAGCCAGCCTCTGACCGACACCGCAGCCGAAGCGGTTGCCGTTGTTTCTTCCGGCAACGTTTCCAAGGTAATCGAGCTGGAGCCCGCAGACAGGGTCATCGGCACCCTGAAGGCAGCCCAGACCCTCGCTGGCGGCTGGGACGGCTGCGTCGCCGAAGACGGCAGCCTGAAGGTCGAGCTGAACGCCGTTATCGGTGCGACTTCCGAAATCGGCTTCCACAACGCTTCCGTAAAGCTGTACTAAGGGGTCGACATGGCAAAACGAGTAATCTTCTACCTTAACCAGTTCTTCGGCGGCATCGGCGGCGAAGACAAGGCTGATTTCGCACCTGAGTTCCGTGCAGGCGAGGCCGTGGGCCCCGCTGTCGGTATCGCAGGCGGCGCTGGCGACATCGAAGTCGTCGGCACCATCATCTGCGGCGACAACTTCTATGGCCAGAACGAAGACGAGGCCAGGGAATTCATCGCCCAGACCATCAAGGAGCAGAATCCCGACATCCTGGTTGCAGGCCCCGCATTCAACGCAGGCCGCTACGGCTTCGCTTGCGCAGGCGCTTGCCAGGTAGCCAACGAAAACGGCGTTATCCCCGTTTCCGGCATGTATGTGGAAAACCCCGGCCTAGAGCACTGCCGCGCCTTCTCCTGGGTTGCAGCAACCTCCGACGCGGCAGCCAAGATGCGCAAGGCGCTTCCCCTCATGGCCAATCTGGTCAAGAAGCTCGCTGCCGGCGAGGAAGTAACCCCCGATGGCGACAGCTACCATGCCCAGGGCCGTCGTGAGTGCATCCTGGTCGAAGAGCGCGGCTCCACCCGTGCGGTCAAGATGCTGCTCGCCCGTCTGAATGACGAGGAATTCGAGACCGAGCTGCCCATGCCCACCTTCGACGAGGTCGAGCCTGCTCCGGCTATCAAGGACCTGTCCAAGGCGACTATCGCCCTGGTTACCACCGGCGGCGTTGTTCCCAACGGCAATCCCGACCGCCTGCAGTCCGCTTCCGCACAGCAGTGGAACAAGTACGACATCTCCCAGCTCGATGAGCTCAAGGGCGAGTACTACACCGTCCATGGCGGCTTCGACCCGGTTTACTGCAACGAGAAGGCAGACCGCGTCGTTCCCCTGGACATGCTGCGCCGCCTGGAAAAGGAAGGCAAGATCGGCAAGGTCCACGAGATCTTCTACACCACCACCGGTACCGGCACCGCTGTTGCGAACTCCGAGAAGTTCGGCATCGAAATCGGCAAGGAAATCGCCGACGCCGGGGTTGATGGCGTCCTGTTGACTTCTACTTGAGGCACCTGCACTCGTTGCGGGGCGACGATTGTAAAAGAAATCGAACGTTACGGTACTCCTATCGTTCACATGGCAACCATCACCACCATTTCCCAGTCCGTTGGCGCGAACCGAATCGTTCCGACGGTCGCCATTCCGTATCCCGTTGGCAACCCCACTCTGTCCGAGGCAGATGAGGAAGCCATGCGATACGAGATGGTCGAGCGTGCTTGCAACGCTCTGGCAACCGAGATCACCGAGTCCACTCAGTTCGAATAAGGATTGCGACCCGGTAGGATCCGGATTCGTATGGATCAATGCCAAGGAGGCGGCCCTGCGGGGCCGCCTCCTTTCGTCTTCAGGCGTGTTCGGGATTGTCCTGCAGCGGGCTTCGTAGGCGGATCGGGCTCGCCGGATGGCATGGCGGACGGATGGGTCCGCGGGCGGCGAGCAGGGCCGTTCGTTCTGCCCGGCTTGCATGCGCGGGCAAGCTCCCGTATGGGAGAAGCTTTGCTTTAAGGGGGGTCGGGAATCCTTTTCCGGGCATTGCCCGGAAAAAATAAAAGCAGGCCCGTTTCCGAGCCTGCGGGATTACTGGCGGAGGAGGAGGGATTCGAACCCTCGTTACCCGGGTTACGGGTAAAACGGTTTTCGAGACCGCCGCATTCAACCGCTCTGCCACCCCTCCGTGATGACTGGCCGAATAGCCATATGCGGCCTTTCATAATACCAGGTTTTCGGATACGGACAACGGAGCAATGGAAAATCCACACTCGTCCGCCGCTGCGGGGCGACTCCTGCCGTCCCTGGATTTTCATGCCCGATGCGGCGGCGGGCGCTGTTTTCCAGGTCGATCGCGGCAGTGGCGGCGGGCACCTGCGTTGGATGGGTGCGAGCGTGCGTCGGGTTTTGCTTCTTCCCTTAATTCGCGGTAATGGGGAAGGGGAATGGTATCCTGGGACGAACGGTTTTTTCCGGTTCGGTATCACGTCAAGGAGCATCCATGGAATCGTTCTTTTCCGGCCTCTACGTCATTTATATCCTCGTAGCCCTCTTCGTGCTCTTCGCCTTGGTGGCCAGGGCGCCCATCATGGGTTATCGCGTAAGGAAGAAGATCTTCGCGGAACCCTGGATCGAGGCGAATAAGTTCTACGAGGAATGGCCCACCAAGGGCGGTCTGAGGGACAATGACTGCCTGGGCGTATATATGCTCTTGGTCTTCGATCATCCGGTGACCGATGGTAACTATTCGGACTACGAGAACGTGTTCGTCGGCAAGGCGGCAAAAGCATACAAGGGCGCGTATGCCCAGCTGGTCGGCAGGGGGAACAGGCAGATCTATAAGGACTTCAAGAACCCCGACAAATACGTATACATCCAGGCGCGCTTCTATCACAAGGACGATGTGGACAGGATGGAGCGCACGCTTGCCGGCTCTTTGAAGGCGGAAAAATCCTACAACGCCGAAAAGTAGAATCCCTTCTGTAGAGCTTCACTTGCTCTGGGGCGAGGACAAAGCGCCCGCTTTCGGTGAAGGCGGCGGATATTATGGAAGAGCAGGAAGGCGCGGACCGGGTCCGCGCCTTTTCCTTTTCGTTACCGGGATCGAGGGTTTGCCTGCCTGCGGGCTGCGATATTCCCTGCGCCCCTTGAAATGCCTACGGTTTCCTTTCGGCGAACAGGATGGTCCGCTCGTTTTCCAGTCGGTTGTAGCTGCAGGTGCAGAGCGTGAGGATTCGGCACGCATCGGGGTCGGGGTTGCCGATGACCACCTGGCATTCCCGCAGCCGTTCCGCAAGCCAATCCATCAGGTCCCTGCGGTTTTCGAAATCGGTGCGTTTGGTCGGGATGCTGCCGTCGGTGCAGAGCGCGCCGAGTGCCTCGAACCTCATCTTCCTGCGCGGCGTCTGCAACAGGATCTCCCTGTGGCTTTCCGCGAACCCTGTATCCAGATAGTCTGCGATGGATGCGAACATCGACAGGTCCCCGTATCCCAAGTTGTGCCCGAACACCACCGCGTTCGGACAGCCCATATAATTCCATTTTCCGAAGACATCATGGCTCAGGTAGTATTGCGGGTCGCTTGCCGGCGCTTGGACGATGGGGTAGTCGACTGGCGTTCCCGGAATCGTGATCCAGCCCACGATGTCGGGGTTGACCGAAAGCCAGTAATCCCAGTCGACGGCGGGAAACCCGTCGCCTTCCTCTTCCACCTCGAGGGAAGGGGAGGGGGCTGTGCAAGCGGCGTCGCGGTGAAGCGAGGCAAGGAAGAGCAGCGCCGCCGCGATTGCAAGCGCGCTGACGAGGAAGCCGAGGGTGGGCAGGCCCCGCAGTATCGCCCTAGCGAGGCCCCTTCCGCCCGTCATGCTATCCACCTCCCTTCCCTTCGAGGGGTCC
>SFII01000190.1 GCA_004555335.1 Coriobacteriaceae bacterium
CCGAAGGAGGTTGCCGTGCCGAAGTCGATGGTGATGCAGGGCCCGCCGTAGAGCTCGTAGGCGGCCACGGCGTTGGCGATGCGGTCGGAGCCCAGCTCGCGCGGGTTCTCATACTTGATGTTGATGCCCGTCTTGATTCCGGGGCCGATGATGCGCGGCTCCTGCTTGAAGTAGGTGCGGCACATGTGCTCGATGGTGAAGTTGATCTGCGGCACCACGGAAGAAATCATGATGCCGTCCACCTGCTCGGGCGAGATGTGGTTGTGCGCAAACAGGTTCATCAGCAGGATGCCGTATTCATCGGAGGACATGTTGCGGTCGGTGGACACGCGCCAGTACTGCACCATCTCCATGCCCTCGAAGAGCGCCGTCTTGATGTTGGTATTTCCGATGTCCAGGGTGAGTATCATGGGGAGCTTCTCCTTTGAGAACGATTAATGCTTCATCTTGCGAAGCGCCAGCACCACGGGCGTGGTGATCAGGGCGTTGGCCACGGCCTCCAGCGAGCCTGCGATCAGGCCGGTGCCGCCGATGAGCGTCAGCACCTTTTCGGAATTGATGCCCATGATCACATAGAACAGCAGCATGAGGCCGAGGTAGAAGATCGTATTGGTCAGGGAGCCCGCGACGGCGGAGGCAGTGATGGCCAGCTTGTCCTTGCCGCGGCTGCTGACCGCCTTGTGCACGCACCAGGCGATCACCGGCACCAGAAGGCGCGGCACATAGCACATGATGGCCGCCAGCACGGGGCTTGCCGCCACCAACGCACCGGCCAGTGCGGACGGGGTTCCATAGATGCCGAAGGCGCCCAGTGCGCTGATGGTGCCGAAGCACGCGCCCAGCACGAGGCCCACCTTCAGGCCAAGAATCAAGGTTCCGATGACCACCGGCACCGCCAGTATGGAGATGTTGATGAATCCCAGGGGGATCATGCCCACGGGCGTCATGCCCAGAAGGAAGATCAGTGCGATGAAGAGTGCGGTGAGTACGATGCGGAACATCCTGTTGTGGTTCATTGTGTTTTCCTCCGTTCGAGTTCTTCTTGAGATACCCTACGAAATTTGTGTTCGCACTGGCCGCTCTGCAAAGGATTGCAGCGGCCAGCAGCGCCGGGCTGGAATCCATCGGATTCGCCCGGGCTGGTCGCGCTTGCGCAGAAGCGCGACTGCAATCGTATAGGGTTGCCATGTTCGGTTCCGAAGATACCGACGCTCCCATTATAGCACATTTCCCCCGTCTTACCAATAGATTGCGTAAATTTCTGCTTGCGTTTCGGGGTTTTGCGTCAAGAAACGGTCAAATCATCGAAAAAAGTTCGCAGATCCGGAAAAATTGCACTTGACAGCGCCGTTTTATCGTGCTAAAATGCAAAAAACGTCGATTGCAGGAAGGTATAGATCCATGCGCTTCTTCTCCCTCGGTTTTGCATACGCCAGCTACTATTACTTTACCAGCTTTGGTACGAAGTAATGGTAACTTTGTGATGCGCAAAGCCCGGGGCTTTCGATGAAGAAAACCCAAAGAACATTCCGCCGCACAGTTACCAGACTGTGCGGCATTTTTTTCCCGGCGACGATGGAAGAGAGGTAAACAGAAATGATTGCAGTACTGAAGCACGACGCATCCCCCGAAAGAACCGAAATGCTGATCGAATGGCTGAAGAAGCAGGGCCTGGGCGTGCACGTCTCCCAGGGCGAGTACACCACCGTTCTGGGCCTGATCGGCAACACCAAGAACGTGGACATGGACATGCTGCGCAGCCTGGACATCGTGGAGAGCGTCACCCGCGTCAGCGACCCCTTCAAGGCCGTGAACCGCAAGTTCCATCCCGACGACAGCATCATCCCCATCGGCGACGCGGGCCTGACCCTCGGCGGCGGCTCCTTCGGCCTGATCGCTGGCCCCTGCTCGGTGGAGTGCTGCGACCAGATCGTGGGCGTGGCCCAGCGCGTGAAGCTGGCGGGCGCGAACATGCTGCGCGGCGGCTCCTTCAAGCCCCGCACCTCCCCCTACGACTTCCAGGGCCTGGGCGGCGAGGGCATCCGCCTGCTGCTGGAGGCCAAGAAGGCCACCGGACTTCCCATCGTCACCGAAATCATGGACATCCGCACGCTGGATCTGTTCGAGGACGTGGACGTGATTCAGGTGGGCGCGCGCAACACCCAGAACTTCGACCTGCTCAAGGAGCTGGGCAAGACCAACAAGCCCATCCTGCTCAAGCGCGGCCTGGCGGGCACCATCAAGGAGCTGCTGATGAGCGCCGAGTACATCATTGCCAGCGGCAACGAAAACGTCATCCTCTGTGAGCGCGGCATCCGCACCTACGAGAGCACCTACACCCGCAACACGCTGGACCTCTCCGCCGTGCCGGTGCTCAAGGAGCTGACCCACCTGCCCGTGGTGGTGGATCCCAGCCACGCGACCGGCAAGGCCT
>SFII01000191.1 GCA_004555335.1 Coriobacteriaceae bacterium
TTGCCTATCTGGTCCAGATTTTTTCTATCTCACCGGCCCTGGGCGTGCCTGCCGTAGCCATCGTGGTCCTGAACTCGCTGGTATGCGCGGCTTCGATGCTGGTGCAGGCGCGTTTGGAGAAGGGGAAGATGCGGGCCAGGGCGAAGCTGGAAGGTTGGCAGGCCGCCTTGATCGAAAACGTCAGGACCATTCGGGCAACCGCCTCTGAAGAAGGGGCTTTCGCGAGTTGGGCGGCGCGTTACGCCCAGGTGGTGCGGATGGATTACAACGGGCCCGTTGCTCTGCGGTTGGTCCCCTGCATCCAGCTTGCTGTGATGCTGCTCGGTACGGTTGCCCTGTATTCACGTGCGGTGCAGGTCCAGGCGGAAACCAGTTGCTTCATGGCCGTTTATTGCGCCTTCGGGATGCTCATGGGGCTTCACTTGGGTTTATCCCAGGCTGCCGGCATGTTGGCGAAGGCATATTCCCAGTTGGCGGTTCTGGATTCCTTCATGAACCGGGCTCCGGAGACCGGGGAAGGCGAAGGGGAGTGGATAGTGCCTTCGGGCGAAATCCAGCTTCGCGACCTGCGTTTTTCCTACCCTTCGGCAAACACACCGGTTATCGACGGCCTCAACCTGCATGTGCGTTCCGGCGAGTTCGTGGCCGTGGTGGGGGAAAGCGGCTGCGGCAAGAGCACGCTGATGCGTTTGCTTCTGGGTTTCGAGCAAGCGCAGGAAGGTGCGATCCTGTTCGATGGGCACGATATGGCAGGCATGGATGCGCGTGCACTCAGGCGGTATTTCGGGGTGGTGTTGCAGGACGCCCGGCTGTTCAAGGGCGATATCTTGTCGAACATCACCGTTTCGGCTCCATGGCTTTCCGAAGAGGATGCCTGGAAGGCGGCCGAAGCTGCAGGGATTGCAGGCGATATCGCGGCTCTGCCCATGGGGATGCATACCGTCATCGCCGAAGGCGGGGCGGGTTTTTCCGGCGGGCAGCGGCAGCGGATTGCGATTGCGCGCGCTCTTGCGGCAGAACCGAAGATCATCCTGTTCGATGAGGCGACGAGCGCTCTGGACAACGTCACCCAGGCGCATGTGATGGAGTCGCTTGCAGCCTTGGATTGTACGCGCATCCTTGTCGCCCACCGCCTTTCCACCGTCCGTGAATGCGACAGGATCGTCGTCTTGAAAGGCGGCAGGATAGTCGAAGAGGGCACCTTCGATGGGCTGATGGAAAAGGGCGGGGAGTTCTTCCGTTTGGCGAGCCGGCAGCTGTAGCCTGCTTATCGGGTACGCTTCAGAAGGCTGTGCGCATTCGGCGGCTTTATCATGCGATCGGCAAAGCTGGATCGCTGCGCTTGCGGCGATGGGAATGCGATGGCGGCGGCTGAGGTGATAGAGCTTCGGTATCCGGGTGAAAGGAGAAGGAATGCGTGATTCGGATCGCAACTGCGTGGATTGCGGGAACGGGTGCGGGAAGGGTGCCTACATCCTTGCTCCGCAGGTGGGTCTTCGCTCGTACGACCGGCTTCCCTTCGCCTACGTTATCAAGGGACAGGCGAAGCCGAAGGCGCTCGATCCCGCGGGTTTCGCAGTCGCGTGCAAATGCGACGGCAGCATGTTTCTCCCCGAAAGCGGGGCTTTGCGGGCGTTGCTTGCCAAGGGCCTGGTTGCTGCCTGCGATCCAGGGTCGAAAAGCCTTTCCCCTTTCCAACGGTTGAGGTCTTGTCCCAACCGGGTGGTACCGTGGATGGCGCTTGAGATTACCGATCGATGCAATTATTCCTGTCTCCACTGCTTCAACGCCCAGGGGAACGAGCAGGGGAAAAGCGAGCTTTCCCTGCCTCAGGTGAATGCCTTGCTCGACGAAGCCCAATCTGCCGGAATCAATGCCGTGCTCATCACTGGAGGAGAGCCCTTGGTGCACAAGGGATTCCGGGAAATCGTTTCGGCAATCTACGAACGGGATATGTTCGTGCATGAGATCAACACCAACGGTTCCCTGCTCGACCGTTCGATACTGGCCTTCCTCAAGGGATTCGACCCTTTGCCCGAGTTGAAGATCTCCTTCGATGGCTTGGGTTATCACGACTGGATGAGAGGTTGCACGGGCGCGGAAAAGACCGTCCTGCAGGCAATCGAGCGTGCGGTGGAAGAGGGATTTTCGGTGCGCGTTCAGATGAATGCGAACAGGAAGAACAGTGGGAGCGTTCTTGCGAGCCTTCGCCTGCTCGACAGCATGGGGGTCCAGCGTACCCGCCTGATCTGCACCACCGGATCGCCGCGTTGGGAATTGAACGCGCATGGACAGTCGATGGATTGGCCCGAATACCTGCAGTTTTGCGCGGAAACCTTCGCCGCGTATGCTCGAAGCGGCTGCATGATGAGGCTTGCAGCCTGGATGGTGGGCGACCTCGATCCGCGGCGGCAAAGGTATCGCCTGCG
>SFII01000192.1 GCA_004555335.1 Coriobacteriaceae bacterium
TAAACGGCTATTTGCCCTGCAACGGCTACATCGGCGCGCTCATCGGCCGGGTGGGCAACCGCATAAAGGCCGGTCAGTTCACCCTGAACGGCGTTTCCTATCAGGTGGCCAAGAACGAAGGCGGCAAAAACCACCTGCACGGCGGCGACCACGGCTTCAACGAGAAGCTCTGGGAAGCGACCCCCATCGAGGGCATCGGCCAGGACATGCTGATTCTCAAGACCACCTCTCCCGACGGCGAGGAGAATTACCCCGGCAATCTGAAGGTGATGGTCACCTACACATTCACCGACGACAACGAACTGATGATCCGCTACGAGGCCATCAGCGACAAGGACACCCTGTGCAACCTGACCAACCACTGCTACTTCAACCTCTCCGGGGAGGACAGCGGCAAGACCATTGAAAACGAAACCATGGAAATCAACGCCGACACCTTCACCGTGGTGGACGCGGAATCCATTCCCACCGGCGAAATGCGCGACGTTACCGGCACGCCCTTCGATCTGCGTTCCGGCAAGCGTATCGGCGACGAAATCGACGCGGATTACGAGCAGATTCGCTTCGGCGGCGGCTATGATCACAACTTCAACCTGAACGACGACGGCCTGCGCTTCGCCGCCCGGGTCACCGACCCCGACACCGGCCGGGTGATGAACGTATTCACCGACATGCCCAGCGTGCAGTTCTACGCCGGCAACATGCTCAAGGGCATCCACCCCGGCAAGAGCGGACGGCTGTATGACAAGCGGGAAGGCCTGTGCCTGGAAACCCAGTTTGCGCCGGATTCCATCAATCACGAAAATTTCCCCGACAGCGTGCTTTACGCCGGCGAGAAATACGACTACACCACCATTTTCTCTTTCGATATCGACGAATAAAGGAGCAACACCAACATGCAGGTTCGCACCCGTTTCGCCCCCAGCCCCACCGGATACCTTCATCTGGGCGGGCTGCGCACGGCGCTGTACACCTATCTTTTTGCCCGCAGTCACGGCGGCAAGTTCATTCTGCGCATTGAGGACACCGACCAGGAGCGGGAAGTGCCCGGCGCGGTAGAAAAAATCTATTCCTCCATGGCCGCCGCAGGCTTGAAATACGACGAAGGCCCGGACGTGGGCGGCGATTACGGCCCCTACATCCAGTCTCAGCGCAAGGATCTCTACCTGCCCTACGCCAAACAGCTGGTGGAATCCGGCCACGCCTATTACTGCTTCTGCACCAAGGAACGCCTGGATCAGGCCCGGGCGGAAGCCGAGAAAAAGGGCGAAAACTTCAAATATGACAAGCACTGCCTGCACCTGAGCAAGGAAGAGGTACAGCGCCGCCTGGATGCCGGCGAGCCTTACGTCATCCGCCAGAACATTCCTACCGAAGGCAAGGCCGGATTCGACGATCTGATCTTCGGCCATGTGGAGGTGGACTGCTCCACCCTGGACGACAACGTGCTGATCAAGGCCGACGGGTTGCCCACCTACAACTTCGCCAACGTCATCGACGACCACACCATGGGCATTACCCACGTGACCCGGGGCACGGAATACCTTTCCTCCGCCCCCAAGTACAATCTTCTGTACCAGGCCTTCGGCTGGGAGCCCCCCAAGTACATCCATCTGCCCCCCGTCATGGCCAACGCCCAGCGGAAGCTTTCCAAGCGCTACGGCGATCCCTCCTTTGAGGATCTGCTGGATCAGGGTTACCTGAAGGAAGCCATCATCAACTTCATCGCCCTTTTGGGCTGGAGCCCCAAGGGCGAGCAGGAAATCTTCTCTCTGGAAAAACTGGAAAAGATTTTCGACCTGGACGGCATCAACAAGGCTCCCGCCATTTTCGACATGCAGAAGCTGCGCTGGTTCAACGCCGAATACATGCGCAAGCTGCCCTTCGAGGAATATCTGCGTCTGGCCGCGCCCTGGTTTGAAAAGGCGCTGGCCCCCGGCAAGTTCGACCTGCGCCGGCTGGCGGAACTGATGCAGAACCGTACGGAGGTGCTGAAAGACATTCCCGACATGGTCTCCTTCCTGGCGGAAATGCCGGAATTCGACCCGGCCATTTACACCCACAAGAAGATGAAGACCAATCCGGAAATCGCCCTGCAGGCGCTGAAGGCCGTGCGGCCCATGCTGGAGACCATCGACCCCTGGACCGAGCAGCAGCTTCACGACGCGATGAAGAACGAGCTTCTCATGCAGCTTCTGGCGCTTGAGAAATCCCTCGTATATTTTTCGACTTCATTGAAGGCGAACGAGGCAACGATAGAGAAGATATTCCGCGGGCGCGTCATCAAGCTCTACGACGAGGATCAGGATCTCCTTGAGGACGTGCTCATCGAGATGAAGCAGGCGATAGAGATGTCGAGCATATATTCGGGCATCCTGTCTCACATGATGGACGGCTTCTCGTCTGTAATATCGAACAATCTGA
>SFII01000193.1 GCA_004555335.1 Coriobacteriaceae bacterium
GGCGTTCCTCGGTGGCATCCTTCGCCAGATGATAGACCGTGGCCATGATGGGCACGCTGAGCACGATACCCACGATGCCGCCGAAACTGCCGCCGATTGCGATGGCGATAAGCACCCACATACCGGGCAAGCCGATGGAGCCGCCCACCACATGGGGATAGATCAGGTTGCTTTCGATCTGCTGGAGCACGACCAGGAAGATCAGGAAGAACAGCGCCTTAATGGGGGCGACGGTAAAGATCAAAACCGCACCGACCGCCGCACCGATATAAGCGCCCACGAAGGGGATGAGCGCGGTCGCGCCGACCACGCAGCCGATCATGACGGCGTAGGGCATCTGCAGGATGGCCATGCCGATTGCGCACAGGGTGCCCAGAATGACCGCTTCGACGGACTGGCCGACGATGTAATTGTGGAAGCACTTGTTGGTCATGCCCGTCACGTAACAGATCTTCTTCCTGAGCAATGCAGGAACATAGGCATCCATGAGTACGGAAAGCTGGTCGAGCAGTTTCTCCTTACCGGAAAGCAGATAGACGCTCAAAACGACCGCGATCAGGATGTTCACCGTACTGGAGAAGAACGCACCCGCCCCGGCGATGAAGCTGTTCAGGGTGCCATCTGCCAGGGAAAGCAGCCATTTGATGCCGTTCTTCAACATGTTCTGCATGTCGAATTGGCTCAGGAAATCGGGCGAGAGCCACTGTCCCACGTAGGGCATGAGGAAACTGGTGGCATTGGAGATCTGCTTCGCAAGCACTTCGAAACAGCTTGCCATCTTGGGAATGACCAAGCTGAAGATCGCGGCGAAGATACCGATCAAGAGCACGAAGGAGAGCAGCATGCTCAAGGGTCGCAGGGCCTTTTTCACACCGGGACTCTTGATGAGCTTACCCAGCTGGCCTTCGATGGGCACCATGAGGATGTTGACCACATACGCGATGGCGAAGCCGATGATCAAAGGCGCGAGCGCGCTGAAGATGCCGCCCAGGAGCGCCATCGCCTGGTCCCAATAATGGACGATCAGCCAAAGGGCGAACAGCCACACGACGAAGGTGAGGATACGCCTGGCGTAAAGGTCTTCTTTCTGCATGGTCTGCCGTCCCTTCCGATGATGCGGACACGGCGCCCGAAAAACCCTCGGACGCTCTAGAGTGCGCACAGCCGCCCGCAATCTCGGACTCCCGCATAAGGCGAGCACAGCGCACGCGCACGGAAAGCCCCGCACAATGCCGAAAAGCAGGCACCTGCCCAATGGCGGGATCCGGCAGGACCGGATAGGCGGAGCGCTCCGCGAACATTGTGTTTGAAGCCCTTTTTGCAGTCAACCGTCCACAGCAAGCTGACACCTATCGGTCGCATTTATGTCACAGGCCCGCCACACCCCGATGCATCCGCCGCCCGATCCCAGCGCTTTCCCAGCGTGGAACCGGCATGGGCTTCGATCGGCCACACCCGTGCTCTCGAAGCATCGCCGGCCCTTACGGGGGCCTCGCGGAATCCCGGCAAGAATGCCGCGCCCTCATCGGTACCGCCCCGATTGCCCCGGCTCCCCTTCGGGCTTACAAGCCTTTTACTCGTGCAGGTAAATACAGGGCCGCAGGCTTTCCTATAATGGATGGGATATGGCGCCATGCGCGCATCCACCTTAATAGAAGGCATTCCGAGGAACCCATGCAATGAGTCAGAACAGGGCAAAACGAGAAGAAAAGCTGAGGCAATCGAGCGCCTTGAAGCGCGAAACCTATTTCGCGCTCGACGAGCTGGGCCGCGCAGGGCGCCTCGCTAGGACTGCGGGCATCGCGCTATTGGCGCTGATCGCCGCCAATGCACTTCCCATCGGCTACGACAACGCCGAATACGGCACCCTGCTCACGCGGGCGCTATTCATGCTCAACGTGGTTTCCACCTTCATCTTCGCCATCGAATACATCCTGCGCCTGTGGGTGGCCGACATCAAGTTCCCCCAGCTGGGCCCCGCAAGGTCGCGTATCCGCTACGCCCGCTCGATGATGGGCATCGTCGACCTGCTTTCCTGCGTTCCCATGATGCTTTTGTGGCTGTGGCCCTTTTCCGCCACGCTCTCGGACGCCATCCGCATCGTGCGCCTGGTGCGACTGGTGAAGATATCGCGCTACATGCGCGGCCTGCGGACGATCGGCATCGTGCTCGAGAAGCGCAAGCAGGAAATCATCGCCGCCTTCATGGTGCTCACCCTTATCTGCATAGCATCGAGCGTGCTCGTGTTCGAAGCGGAACACCAGGTGCAGCCCGACAAGTTCGACAGCATCTTCTCCGGCCTGTACTGGGCGCTCACCACCATGACATCCACCGGCTACGGCGATTTGGCACCCATCACGCCCTTC
Organism: Coriobacteriaceae bacterium; assembly: GCA_004555335.1. Classification (GTDB taxonomy): domain Bacteria; phylum Actinomycetota; class Coriobacteriia; order Coriobacteriales; family Eggerthellaceae; genus W1P20-047. The sequence goes on from SFII01000193.1 coordinate 2,367, forward strand.
GGACGCCTGGTGGGCGGCATCACCATGTTCCTTTCCATCGGCGTGGT
>SFII01000194.1 GCA_004555335.1 Coriobacteriaceae bacterium
AGCCCTGGTGCAGCAGGCCATCGACGAAGGCATCCCCGCGCACGAGATTCTGGAAAAGGGTCTGGTGGCCGGCATGAACGTCATCGGCGAAAAGTTCAAGAACAACGAAGTTTTCGTTCCCGAAGTCCTGGTAGCCGCCCGCGCCATGAACATGGGCGCAAGCCTTTTGAAGCCCCTGCTGGCCGCCGAAGGCGTGAAGGCCACCGGTAAGGTCTGCATTGGCACCGTGAAGGGCGACCTGCACGACATCGGCAAGAACCTGGTGAAGATGATGCTGGAAGGCAAGGGCCTGGAAGTCATCGACCTGGGCACCGACGTCGCTCCCGAAACCTTCATCAACACCGCCCGGGACGAGCATTGCCAATTGATCTGCTGCTCCGCTTTGCTGACCACCACCATGGGCGCCATGGCCGACGTGGTAGAAGCCGCCAAGGACGCGGGCATCCGCGACCAGGTGAAGATCATGGTGGGCGGCGCCCCCGTTACCGAAGCCTTCTGCAAGCAGATCGGCGCGGACGCTTACACTCCCGACGCCGCCACCGCCGCGGAAGTGGCCGTGCAGCTGTGCAGCAAATAATCGCCGGAGGACATATCCATGAATGCATTTGAGCGCGTAAGCGCCTTCCTTTCCCACAAAGAAGCCGACCGCGTGCCGGTTTATCCCATCCTCTGCGGCATCAACCGCAAGCTGGTGGGTGCGTCCTATCCCGTCTGGTCCACCGACGCGGAAACCTGCGCCAACGGTTTTCTGAAGACCCTGGAAGAGTTCCCGGATCTGGACTGCCTGGTCACCCTCATCGACCTGTCCGTGGAATGCGACGCCTGGGGCCAGAAGATCATCTTCCCCGAAAACGAAGCCGCCCATCCCGATTATGACAATCAGGTGGTGCAGGATATCGAAGATTACGCCAAAATCCAGAAGGTGGATTACCGCAACAGCAAGCGCATGATGATGCATATCGATGTCATCCGCCGCCTTGCCGCGAAGGTCAAGGGCAAGGTGCCCATCGTCGCCTTCGTCTTCGGCCCCCTGGGCACCCTGTCCATGCTGCGCAATCAGCAGGATATGTACATGGATCTCTACGACGATCCCGACGCCGTGAAGGAAGCCACCTGGCATGTGGCGGAAACCCTGTCTGATTACGTGGGCGCTCTGTGCGACGCCGGCGCCGACGCCATCATGTGGGATACCCTCTTCGCCAGCGGTTCCATCATGAGCAAGGCCATGTGGAAGGACATGGAAGCCGAGCCCATGGCCATGCTGGCCAAAACCGTGCGGGATCACGGCTGCATGAACATGGTGCATAATTGCGGCCAGAAGATCTACTTCGACGTGCAGATCGAGGCCATCGACCCCGTGGCCATCTCCTTCCTCTTCCCCCCGGATGATTGCGCCGATTACGCCGAATGCAAGCGCAAGTACGGCGATAAGGTGGCCCTCATCGGCTGCGTCACCCCCGCCAACGCCGTCATCGGTACCGACGAAGAGTGGGACAAGCAGTGCACCGACCAGATCGACGCCATGGCCCCCGGCGGCGGATTCATGCTGGCCACCGGCTGCGAATATCCCGCCAACGCCACCTTTGACCGAGCCCGGCGCATGATCGAAATTGCAAAAACTTACGGAGCATATCAAAAATGACCTATTTGGATGTCGTCACCGGATTTCTCGGTTCGGGTAAAACGACATTTCTGACCAGGTACATCCGTTGGTTGAAAAAAAGCGGCATCCGCGCCTGCGTGATCGAAAACGAATTCGGTCGCGCGGGCGTTGATGGCGCTTTGTTAAAAACCACCGGCGTGACCTTGCGAGAAATTTCCGGCGGATGCGTCTGCTGCACCCTGAAGGTAACCCTGCACCAGCTGCTGGGCGAATTGAGCGGGCATTACGACCGAATTCTGCTGGAGCCCTCGGGCCTGTTCTGCGGGGACGACCTGATGGACATTCTGCATAGCCCCGATTGCCGGGTGCTGCCGGGCATGTGGGCCTGCATCGTGGACCCCATGGCCCTGTCTTCCATGAACGACGAAGACCTGGCGGTGCTGCAAAGCGAAATGATGCAGGCCGGCAGCATCGTGGCCAGCAAAACCCAGCTTTGTTCCCGGGAAGAGCCGGATTCCCTTTCCCCGCTGATTGCCCGCCTGCTGCCCGCCCCCGCGCCGGTTCTCTGGCGCGAAAATTGGGACGATCTTTCGGAAGATCATTTCTTCCCCGCCCTGCAGGCCGCCGGCACCGTAGACCGGCCCCATCCCCGCCGCAAGTTCGACCATACCTTCCTGTTCCAAAGCGCCACCATCGCCCCCAGGGAAGCCTTTGCCGAAGGCCCCCTGCGCGCGGCTCTGGAAAAGACGCTGACCCAGGGCGGCACGTCCGTACTGCGGCTGAAGGGCGCCCTGCGC
>SFII01000037.1 GCA_004555335.1 Coriobacteriaceae bacterium
AAGTGCGTGCTGTTCAAGGAATTTGGCGGTGTGGATGCCTTCCCCATCTGCCTGAACGCCAAAACGAAGGAGGAAGTCATCGCTGCGGTCAAGGCCATTGCGCCCACCTTCGGAGGCATCAATCTGGAGGATATCCGAAGCCCGGAATGCTTTGAGATCGAAGCGGAGCTGGAGCGGGATCTGGAGATTCCTGTATTCCATGACGACCAGCATGGCACGGCCATCATCGTGCTGGCGGGTGTGCTGAATGCTCTCAAGGTGGTGGGCAAACGCATCGAGGATGTGAAAATCGTCCAGAACGGCCCCGGCGCGGCGTGTACGGCCATCATCAAGATGCTGCAGACCGCCGGTGCCAAGCACATTATCGCGGTGGATGAACACGGTATTCTGGTGCCGGGCCGGCCCGCAGGACTTGCCGACCACAAGGAATGGCTGGCGGAGATCACCAACGAAGAAAAGCTGTCCGGTACGCTGGCAGATGCCATCAAGGGCGCAGATGTGTTCATCGGAACCTCGGTGGCGGGGGCACTGACCCGGGAAATGGCCTCCACCATGGCGCCGGATGCCATTGTCTTCGCCATGGCCAACCCCAACCCGGAAATTCTGCCCGAGGATGCCAAAGCCGCCGGTGTGCGGGTGATTGGCACCGGCCGGTCGGATTTCCCCAATCAGGTCAACAATGTGCTGGCCTTCCCGGGAATTTTCAAGGGTGCGCTTTCCGTCCGTGCCAGGGACATCAACCCCGCCATGAAGATGGCAGCAGCCAAAGCCATTGCAGGACTGATTCCTGACGATGAACTGAACGAAGAAAACATTCTGCCCAAAGCCTTTGACCCGCGTATTGCGGGGGCGGTGGCTGACGCGGTGGCGCAAGCTGCGCGGGAAAGCGCTTTTCGGCACTACCCTGGCTAGCTCCGCCAGAAACCGATCCGTACCGGCAAAGCAAGAGGGAACATGCATGGTTCGCAAACGCGAATCTTACAGGCTTTCCGCCTGCTTCACCCTGGTGATGGACTGCACGCGGACCTGCGGCATGTCCTTCAGCAGCTCGCGCATCAGCACGTCAGGACGTAGGCTGCCGTTGTCGCCCGTCTTCAGCACAAAGCCCATCTTGCAGCCATCGAGCGTGATATCCGGCAGCAGGAATTCGGAAACGGTCAGCTCCTTTTCCTTCTTCTTGCGGATCACCGTGATGGTTTCGGGAATAGGGAGCTCTTCCACCGTGCAGGGCAAGGGCTCGCTGAATTCCACCTCGTAGAACGAATACGGGAAGGCGACGCTCGCCGCCGCATCGCGTGCGCCGATGTACTTGCAATCCTTCACCATCAGGGCCGGAGCGCTCGATGCCTTCAACACAATGAGCGCAATCGCAGGATCCACGCGCTCGGTCAGCAGCACATCGAGGCATTCCTCGTCGCCACCCACACCCACAGGCAACGCAGACCCGAAGGCGATGCGCATATGCGGCGAAAAACCGTTCGTAATCGCATATGGAAGCCCGGAACGGCGGATGACGCGCTCCAAGGCACGTGCGATTTCCAGATGGGACAGCATGGCGGCGCGCCCGTGCTTCTGGAAGGTGATGCGCATACGATACGTCACCTGGCTTCCGTCGGTATTGCGCTTGATCGATTGCCCCGCGCGGGCTTTCGCGGGAGCAGGAATAGGTTTGCTAGCCAAGGCGTTCCTCCTGGGTAATCACTTCCACATCCAGCTGCGGGCACAGGCCGCAACCCGTGCAGGTGCCGAACGAGCAGTCCTGCAAGGTCTCTTCCTTCTCGGCACGTTCGCGGTCCTTGCGCAAGAAACCCAAGGAAACGCCGCAGGAGATATGCTGCCAGGGAAGCACTTCGTCCAAGCCGAACTGGCGCTGGGCGATAGCCTGGACATCGACTCCTGCCGCCCGAGCGCCTTCGCGCCAGGCCTCTTCGTTGAAGTGCTCGGTCCATGCATCGAATCGGGCGCCGCGCTTGAAGGCCTCTTCCAGCAGGTTTGCGCACTCGCGTCCGCCACGGCTCATAACCGCTTCCACGAAGCTGCTGTCGGGGCTGTGCCAGTTCACGCGAATGGCGCGGTACTTGATGGAATGGCGCAGCAGGTTCACGCGGCGCAGGGCTTCCTCGGGCGGGATCTGGCCATCCCACTGGAAGGGGGTCTGCGGCTTGGGTACGAACAGCGCGCAGGAGATGCTCAGCGACAGGCGTCCCCTCTGCTCGGGCGGAACCGCCTTCTTCATGCAGTCGAAGGCACGCTGGGTCAAGCTGGCGATGCCCTTGATGTCGTCATCGGTTTCGGTGGGCAGGCCGATCATGAAGTACAACTTCGCACGCGTCCAGCCCGCCTTGCAGGCGGCCGTGAGCGCGTTGAACAGGTCGTCTTCGGTGACGTTCTTGTTGATAACGTCGCGCAGGCGCTGGGTTCCCGCTTCGGGGGCGAAGGTCAGGCCGCCGCGTTTCTGGCCTGCAACCAGCTCCGCCATATCCACGCCGAAGGAGTCCAGGCGCTGCGAGGGGATGGACACGCGAATGCCCGTACCCTGCAGCTCTTCGTCCAAACGCTTCAGGATCTGCTCGATCTGCGAGTGGTCTGTCGTGGAAAGCGAGGTCAGACTCACTTCGTCGTAGCCGGTCACCTTCAGTCCGTGCAGGGCGGATTCCACGATGTTGTCGGCAGAACGCTCGCGCACCGGACGGTAGGTCATGCCCGCCTGGCAGAAACGGCAGCCGCGCGAGCAGCCGCGCAGCACTTCCACGTTCAGGCGGTCATGCACCAGGTCGGCGAAGGGAACGATGCACGGCTCCCAAGCGCTCGATTCCGCAAAGCCCTCGAAGACGCGCTTGTCCACCACGGCGGGCGCGCAATCTTCGATGGGGCGAACGCGGAAACCGCATTCTGCAGCCTCTTCGTCGGAAAGCTCTTCGTAGAAGGTGGGCACATAGGTGCCGCCGATACGGGCGCAATCGGCCAGGATCTGCTTGCGGGACTTTCCCTGGCGCCTTCCCCGCCCGATGCATTCCACCAGCTCGGGCACGGCCTCTTCGCCTTCGCCGATGCTGAACAGGTCGAAGAAGGGCGCGTAGGGCTCCGGATTGTATGCGCACGGGCCGCCGCCGATCACGAAGGGATCCGACTCCGTGCGATTTTCCGCACGCAGCGGGATACCCGCCAGATCCAGGGTTTCCAGCACGTTCGCCGCCGCCAGCTCATGCGGGAGCGTGATGCCCACCACGTCGAACTCGCCCAAAGGCGCACAGCTTTCCAGGGAAAACAGCGGCAGGCCCTCGGCGCGCATCACATCGCCGAAGGCAGGTGCCGGCAAAAACGCGCGCTCGGCGAACATGCCCGGGCGTGCATTGACAGCATTCACCAGGATGCGGACAGCCTGGTTGGCCTGGCCCAATTCGTAGGTGTCGGGATACACCATGCACAGGGAATAATCGTTGGGATCGTCTTCGGGCGTACGATGCACGGCGCCGAATTCGTGGTCTATATAGCGCACAGGCCGCTCGGCCTGGGGCAGCAGCGGCGCGAGCCGCGGCCAGAGGTCTTGCATATCAGTCTCCGTTAATCCTTCTTCTTCATCTGGTCGGCCACCGAGGCGATGATGTTGCGCCCCACATCGGCCAGGTTCATGTTGGTGTATTCGCAGATATCCTGCAGCGCTCCGCGGGCACTCGGAACAAGGGCCTTCGCCTTCTCTATTCCGGCATTGGCCGCATCCTGCACCAGCATGCGCGCGCCGGCAAGCGCCGCCTGGGCGGGGCTTTCACAGGCAGCCATCTCCGCCTTGATCTTCAGAGCCTCGTCGCGCGCCGCACCGAGCGCGTCTTCGGGGCGCATGCCCTCGCCTTCCAGCGCCTCGAAATAGGCGATGGTGGCACAGCCCATGGCGATGGTTCCCGCAAAGCCCACGCCGCCTTTCACGACCCAGCCGAAGGCGGGCACCAAGGAAACCAGCTGACGCGCCAGCGTCCTGCATGCGAAACCGCCGCCCACCACGCAAAGCAGCTCCATCGCGCGTTCGCGGCCCAGCTTCTGCCCGTATGCCGCAGCAATCTGCAGCACCATCTTGGCCTGGTTCAGGGTCATCACCGGCATGTCGGCGCCCGGGATAAGGGCAACCATGCCGATACCCGCGTTCTGCACCGCCGTGGCGTTGGTGAAATCCATGGAAAGCGGCCTGCGCACGAAATCGAAGGCCAGCGCGAACGCCAGCCGCTTTTCGCGGAAGGTGGAAACCACCCAATCGCCCATGCGGTTGGCAAGATTGCGGCAGCGGTCCACGGTCAGCGGATAGGGCTCGCAATTGAGTTCATGGTCCGCAGGAAGCCCCGACCCGTCCACCTGCGCCGAGGGCGCAACGATGTCTTCGGGAAGCAGGGGGTGGTTATTGGCCTGTGCCATCTCGCGCACCAGCTCGGGCATGACGGTGACGATCATCACGGGCACGCCCAGCCCGCGGATGTGGTCGCACAAGGCGCCGGTATTCTTGCTCAAACCCGCCACCAGCACAGCCAAATCGGTGTCGAAGTCCAGTTCCGGCTTACGGACGGGATAGTCCTGCATGTACACGCGTGCCTTGGGGGCTTCGGTCGCAAACGCATCCGAAACGAAGGCACGCAGGTCTTCGCCGCAATCCTGGTCGAAGAAAAGCTCGACCGATATGGGCATCATCCGAGCGGCATCGGTATCTGCCGCGGCCTTCATAACTTCGCCGATATTCAATGGCATCTGCATGGCAACCAGCCCCTTCTAGCGCTTGCTCTGGGCCCAAACCGATCCGATCAAGCCCAGCAGTACGAAGTTAACAATCATAAACGATGAACCATACGAAATGAACGGCAGCGGGATACCCGTAATGGGCATGATGCCAAGGTCCATGCCGATGTTCTCCATCACCTGGAATAGCCACATACCCGCAATGCACATGACGACGATGCTTCCGAACAGGTTGTTCGCATCTTTGGCGATGCCGTAGGCCTTGATGATCAGGGCCGCATACAGCACCAGCAGCAACACAGAACCCACAAAACCGAACTCCTCTGCAAGCACGCAGAAGATGAAGTCGGTGGGCGCTTCGGGCAGGTAGCCCAGCGAGGACTGGGTGGAATTGAGGTAGCCCTTGCCGAAGAAGCCGCCCGAACCGACGGCGATCTTTGCCTGCTGCAGGTTATAGCCGTCTCCCGTGGGATCGTAATCGTTGTTCATGAACACCAGAAGGCGCGCCTTCTGATAGTCCTTCAGAAGCGCATCCTGGCCTGCGATCCTGTCGAAAACGGGGTCGATCAGAAGCAGTGCCGCCACCATAGCGGCAACAGCCCCCACCGTCGCAAGCAAGAATTTGGGGCGGGCGCCGCCGATCAGCAGCGCAACCGCATCGATGACCAGGTAGACCAAGCCGGTACCCAAGTCGGGCTGGGTCATCACGCCCAGAAACGGGATGAGCATCAGCCCCAGGCACTTGAGGTACTCGCGCGGATCGTCCAGCCTGCCCTTGTACTTCGCCACGCATGATGCCGCCATCAGGATGACGGTCACCTTGGCAAGCTCACCGGGTTGGAAGCCCACACCGCCGATGCTGACCCAGGAAGACGCCCCATTGACCGAAGAGCCCAGCAGAGGAAGATGCGGCAGGAGCGTGAGCGCCAAGCTGATGCCCAACAGCAGCTTGACCCTCCCCTCCAGCTTGCGGTAGTCGAGCTGGAACAAGGCCAGCATGATGACGATTCCCACGATCACGAAAAGCACCTGCCGGGGGAAGCTGTAGCTTTCGTTGCCCCTCACCGCCGAATACACCACCAGGAGGCCGAAGAAGACCAGCGCAAACACGAGCCCCACCAAAGACAGGTTCACGCGCTCCATGCGAAACGACTTCGGCAATCCCAGGCCGGGCCCGGTGGAAGCCTGAAGGAAGCCGTTGCCCTTGAACTCTCGCATCCCTACCCTCCTAGTCGGTTCGCGAACCGGAAGTCATCAGGTACGGAACCACGCCGTAGTCCGAATCGATGACGTCGATCTTCTTCTTGTCCAGATCGCCCGAATCGTATTCGAGCACAGCCTTCAGCACCTGGGCGAGCATGGGCACGCCGGTGCGTTCGGTGAGAACGCCCTGCTCGGTCACGCAAGCCGCCACATACTTGGGGTTGTCGTAAGGCGCGTAGCAGGCAAACCAGGTATAGTCGGCCTCCCCCGCCACTTCCGCGGTACCGGTCTTTCCCGCAGCAAGGCAGCCGAGGTCGCTGAAGTACTGCGCGTCGTACTGGTTGACCAACATCACGTCCCGCAGGCCCTGGCGGATCAAGTCGGCATCCTCCTGCGAAAGATCAGGCACGGAAAGCTCTTCGGTCTTCGCTTCCTGGATCACATCGCCCGCAGAATTGCGGACTTCGCGCAGGAGATGGGGCTTGGGAACCGTTCCCGTCGCGATGCCGCAGTAAGCACAGCACAGCTGCAGGGGCGTAACGAGCACATAGCCCTGGCCGATGCACATATTCGACATGTCGGCACCCACCCACTGGGCGTAGTCGGGATCGTCCTTGAAGTATTCTTCCTTCCACTTGGGCGTGGGAATGCGGCCTTCCGCCTCGCCCTCGATGTCGATGCCCGTAGGGCTGCCGAAGCCGAAGGACTCGATATAGTCCTGCAGGCATTCTTCGCCCAACTTGGAAGACTGCTCGAAGAAGGCCTTGCCGATCTCGTAGAAGACCACGTCGCAGGAATGGGCGATGCCGCTTTCGATACCCATGGGCCCATGACCCGTCAGAAGCCAGCAGCTCTGCGGGAAGTCCTCGCCGAAACCGGTCCAGGTACCGGTGCAGTTGTAGGTGGAATTCGCATCGGAGATGCCGTAGCTCAACGCAGCCGCGGAAACGAAGGACTTGAAGGTGGACGCTGCAGGGTACACGCCCGCGATGGCGCGGTTCATGAGCGGATACTGGGACGCTTCGGTGTTATAGGCATCCCACGCCTCCTGGCTGATGCCGCCGATGAAGGATTCAGGCGAGAAGGTGGGGAAACTGGACATGGCAACCACCTCGCCGTTGGTACAATCCATGCACACGATGGCGCCCGCAGTACCATAACCCCCGCCCAGCTGCCCGTTGGGTGCGATGATATCGTGCAGCGCCTTGTCCGCAACCTGCTGGACGGAAGCCCTGATGCTCAGATACACATCGCTGCCCTGGATGGGATCGCTCTGGCTGACCACTTCCCTCACGTCGCCATCCGCGTCGGTTATCACCACGCGTGCACCGGGCTCGCCCGCAAGCACGCTGTCGTAGGACTGCTCCACGCCCTGCTTGCCCACGATATCGCCCGATCTGAGGACGCGGTCTCCTTGCTGGTTGGCCAGCTCCTCTTCGGAAACGGTTCCCACATAACCCAGCACATGGGCGGCAAGGGCGCCATACGGGTAGATGCGCGAGGTGCGCGTCTCGCAGGTCACGCCGGGGAAGGCATCGGGATGCTCGCTGATATAGGCCAGGTCGCGCTGGGAGACGTCTTCGGCCACCACGCGCCTGCCCTGCCCACCGTATTTGGTATCGAGGACGCGTTGGCGCACCACTTCGCGCGGGATGCCCAGAAGAGCGGAAAGCCGCACCATCACGTCGTAGTCCTTCGCCACGTCCGCTTCGGCCAAAACAGTGAACACGGATCGGTTCTTCACCAGCGCAACGCCGTCGGCATCGTAGATGATGCCGCGAGGAGCGGGAGTATAAGCGGTGGAATAGAGGTTCTGCTCGGCGGCGGAGGAGTATTCGGAAGACTTGAGCACCTGCATCGCCCAGAGCTTGGCGGCAAGCGTGCCGAACACCGCAGCGGAGATAACGCCCATCGCAAGGAACCTGCTGCGCTCGACGGTGCCATCGGCAGGTGCAGGAGAAGTCTCGCTATGCGCCGAAGCCGCTTCCTGCGCAAAACGCGTACGGGCGTCCTTTTCGGCAGCCGCTCCGCGGCCAGCCGGGCGGCTACCACCGGATGCGTGGGCGGCCTTCGCGGAGGCACCGCGGCGGATGCTCCTGAAGTCCAGGATATCGGCGGGAGCGGGCCTTTTCTTGCGAGCGCGATCGGGCTTTCGGGACGAATCGGCGTTCGGCTTGGCTGCAGCGCCCTCTTCCCTATCGGAAGCTGCGCGGGCAGTACGGGAAGCGCGGGAGGCATCCGACGCTTTCGGCTGGGATTCGGGTGTGCACGCAGAGCCAGGGTCCCGATGGGGCGCCTGGGAAGAAGATCCGCTCTTTTCGGGAGCGTCGGGATCGACCTGGTATTTCTTGATGAACAGGTATGCCCCGCCGATGATGACGAACAGCGTGAGCAGGGCGGCGAATACAGCAAGGACCACGGTGCCATGCACCCCTTAGAGCTTTCGGGGCTTGAAGGGCCTGCGTTCGGGCTGCAGGGGCCTGTTCAGCAATATCTTACCCACGGCAAGATAGATGAGCACACCCAGCACGCAATCCAGCACGCTGCAAGGAAGTGCGATATACACCACGGCATCAATGGGGTCGATTCCATCCATCAGCAGCACCGTACCGAATGCATGGAGCAGCTCGATTCCCAGGATGACGCAGAGGAAAGATGCGATTTCCGAAAAGCTCCTGGCGCGGAAAAGACCGCTCAGGTAGTTGCGCTCCACCGCAACGGCAGCGATGAGCAGGATAGAGAGCAGGCCCACGGGGCCGTATCCCAGCAGGTCGCTGATCATGCCCAATACGAAGGCGATCCCGTACACGCAATTGTCCCGGGAAAGCAGGCCGGCGGATACGGAATAGGCGATCATGAAATTCGGCGTATTCGAAAAGAAGGGCAGGTTGGGAGAAAGGATCACGTCCAGCAGCACGGCAACCGCCGCACCCGCGATGAGTATCCCCTTTTCGTTGATCATCATCCTACCTGGCCTTCCATCCACAAGGAAGTATCTTCCCCATACACATCCAGAGAAGTGCCGTCACCAGCCCCTGCATCCAAGCCGGTACCCTGGTCGGTGACGCTATCTTGCCCGCTTGCTTCGGCATTGGAATCATCTTCCCCAGTATCTTCCTCAGGTTTTTCCGCCGCAGCCCCTTCGGAGCCCATGCCGGTGATGACCATCACTTCCTGCAAGGGACCCACCGATTCGTTGGGCTCGATTATGATCTTACGGGTCGGCCCGCCGGATGCACCCTCCACCTTCGAAACCGTGCCGACGATCAGGCCGCGATTGAAGCTTCCGCCCAAACCGGATGTGATTACCACATCGCCTTGCTCAACCTGGGCGTCATCGGGGAGGTTTTCCAGATACAACCTGCCATCGAGGGAGCCTTTCACGATTCCCTCGGCACGGCTGGACTGCAGCAATACGGCCACTCCCGAATTGGGGTCCTGGAGCAGGCGCACTTCGGACGTATGCGAATTGGCGCTGGCAACCTGACCTACCACACCGGACGGACCCACAACCGCCATACCGGGACGTACGCCGTCATTAGTGCCCTTGCTGATGGTGAGCGTGTTGTTCCACGATTCTCCCGAACGGGAAACCACCGTGCAGACGACGCCTTCCAGATCGTAGGCATCCTGGTAGCCTAAAAGCTCCTGCAACCGCTCGGATTCCTGGCGATATTCCTCCAGTTCGGCAATCTCCTTCTTCAGCTGGGCATTTTCTTCCTCAAGCTGGGATTTAGATGCGTCACCGGCAACCAGATCGCCCAGAGCCGTGAAGGCACGGTATTCCGCATCGGAGACCGCACCGCTCGCATACTTTGCCGGAGTGAACACGGCAGCGGTACCCGACTGGAGGGTATGGATGGGCCCCGTTTCCTCTTCCTGGGCATAGGCGCCCAAGGCGATCAGTGAAACGGCGACCATTGCGACGATAGGACCGTACGCTCTCACTGTTGGATTGGATATCCTGAACTTAAAAGGCATCTGCAATGCACCCTATCTGGACCTGGAGATGGTCTGCTTCAATGCTTCGGGGGTTTCCAAAACGCGTAGGCAGCCCACCACCACATCGGTCAGGGCGGTTTCGCTTGCCCATACGGGAATCTCCAACTGATACGTCAGGTATTCGGCCAAGCCGGAAAGCAAGCCGCCGCCACCCGTGAGCAGGATTCCGTTGCGCACGATGTCGGACGCCTGATCAGGGCTGGCTTTCTTCAGAGCCTCCCCCACATGCAAGGCAAGCTTGTCCGCCGCGGGCCGCAGGGCCGCGCGCACATCTTCGGAACGCACGGTGGCCTCGGTGGGCTTGCCGGTAGCGATGTCCTGGCAGTTGATGGCCATATCGCGCTCGCGCCTGTCGGTGAAGGGAAGCACCGAACCGATCTTGATCTTGATAACCTCCGCAGTGCGCCCCCCGATATGCACGCCCAGCAGGTTGCGCAGGTATTGGGAGATGATTTCATCCATGCGGTTGCCCGCGAGCCGCAATGACGTGCTCGACACAATGCCGCCCTGGCTTATCACGGCGATTTCCGTCGTACCGCCTCCGATATCCATGACCATGCTCGCCGTCGCGGAAGAAACCGGCAGGTCTGCGCCCAAGGCTGCCGCCATGGGTTCTTCCACCAAGAAGACCTGCTTGGCCCC
>SFII01000195.1 GCA_004555335.1 Coriobacteriaceae bacterium
CGAACACCGGGTTGGGCGTGATCAGCCAGACGTCGCGCGGGTCGAGGGTGTCGCGCTCCTGGTAGAGCAGGTAGGCGATGCGCTGGAGCAGCACGCTCGTCTTGCCGGAGCCGGCGATGCCGTTGACGAGCAGGGCGGGCACGTCCTTATGGCGCACCACGAGGTTTTGCTCCTTCTGGATGGTGGTGGTGATGTCTTGGAGCTTGTCGCTGCGCTGGCGGGCCAGCGACTGCAGCAGCAGCTGGTCCTCGATGGCGATGGTGGTGTCGAAGCAGCCGTTGAGGACGTCGTGGTCGATGTCGAACTGGCGGCGCGTGAGCAGCTCGCACTCGATGGTGCGGCCGTTGGCCTCGTAGCTGGTGCGGCCGCTCTCCTGGTTGTAGTAGACCTCGGCCACGGGACTGCGCCAGTCGACGATGAAGTGGCGGCCGCGCTCGTCTGTCATGCCGGCCACACCGATGTAGACGTCGCGCGCAGGGGCGCCCGGCTTGAAGCGCAGCTTGACCTTGGCGAAGTAGGGCTGCTGCAGCAGGAATTCCAGCTGCTTCAGCTTGTCGTTGCCCATGCGGCTGGAACGGCTGTAGTTGTCGATGATGCGGTTCATCGCTTCCATTTCCGCATAGGTTTCCATGGCCATATCGTCGCTTTGCATGTCGAGCGTCATTTCGTCGCTCATCCCGCTTTTGTCCGAGCTCGCCTGCGCTTCAAGCTGTTGCAGCTTCTGCTTGGTTTCCGCCTTGATCTGCTGCAGCTTGGCGTGGGTTTCGCTCAGGTGGCGCTGTTCTTCTTCGAAGATGGGGTCCATGGTCCTCCAAACTAATAATCGCTGCCATTTTTGGTGTATGGTGCTAGATTGGCAGAAGTAAAAAACCAACTATCTAACATACCAGAATTGCCTTACCGTTTTTGTGCGCTTTCTTTGACGAAAACCTAACGCTGGCCTGGCGCAAGGCTTGCAGAAAGCCAACGCCGCACCCGGGTGCGGGGCGGTGGGTATGGGATGGTCATCTATTCATTGCGGAGGTGGGTTCTTGCCCGGAATGCAGCAGGAATTGCAAAGCGTCAGAAGCGAGCGTTCGGGGAAGCTTGCGGCCGATGTGCTGCGCCTTTCCTTCAACGTCCTGCTCTTGAATCTGCGTTACATGGATGCCGCATTGAGCAAGCTGGTCCACGTTCCCATGCTCTTGCCCGATGCGCCCTTGGCTACGGAAGGCGAGCATCTGTTCTTCGACGACTTGTCTGTCCTGCGTGCCTACAAGCAGGAACGTGCGCGTCCCGTACGCGACTGCCTGCACACCGTACTGCACTGCGTTTTCGCACATCCCTTCGCCGATTCGAAGCTGGATGGCGACCTGTGGGACCTTGCCTGCGATATCGCGGTCGAAAACGTCATCAACGAAATGGGCCTGCGCCAGGCAAGCTGCACGCGCGAGCATAAGCAGCAGCGCCTGTTGGGCCAACTCGCGGGCGAAGTGAAGCACATGACTGCCGAAGCCATCTACCGCTACTACCTGGACGCGGGTTTCGACAAGGCGCGTATCGCGGAAGATCGGGTGCTGTTTATCGCCGACAGCCACCATTTGTGGCGCCATTGGCAAGACCAGGCTGCGCGCGAAGGCGAATCCCAGGATGCGGACGAGGGCTTTGAGGGCGAATGCGACCTGATTCCCGCGGAAGGGCAGCAGCAGGGCACGTCGGCGCAGATGCGCATGACCGATTTCCGCTTCGGGTCCAACGAGGCCTTAGAGCGCAAGTGGGAAGATATCGCGCGCCACATGAAAACCGACCTGCAGACCTTCTCTTCCGACGCGGGCACGTCAAGCGGCGCCATGATGCAGGCATTGGGCCTGGTCACGCGCGAGAAGTACGACTACGAGGCCTTCTTGCGCCAGTTCGCCGCATCCGGCGAGGCGGTGACGGTGAATCCCGACGAATTCGACTACATCTTCTACTCCTACGGCCTGCAGCATTACGGGCGCATGCCCTTGGTGGAGCCGCTGG
This sequence comes from Coriobacteriaceae bacterium, assembly GCA_004555335.1. Taxonomy (GTDB): domain Bacteria; phylum Actinomycetota; class Coriobacteriia; order Coriobacteriales; family Eggerthellaceae; genus W1P20-047. The sequence continues at coordinate 2,002 of SFII01000195.1, forward strand.
AGTACAAGGAAGTGAACCGCATTAAGGAATTCGTCATCGCCATCGACACATCCGGTTCGGTATCGGGCGATTTGGTGCAGCGCTTCGTGCAGAAGACCTACGACATCCTGCAGAACGAGGAGAGCTTCTTCAAGAAGCTGAACGTGCATATCATCCAGTGCGATGCAGAAATCCAGGAAGACGTAAAGGTGACTTCGCGTCAGGATTTCGACGAATACCTGCAATCCATGAAGCTGCGCGGTTTCGGCGGCACCGATTTCCGCCCGGTTTTCGACTACGTGGAACGCCTGCGCAAAGACGGCGAGCTCACCAACCTGAAGGGGCTCATCTACTTCACGGATGGCTACGGCACCTTCCCCGAACGGAAAACCGACTACAAAACCGCCTTCTGTT
>SFII01000038.1 GCA_004555335.1 Coriobacteriaceae bacterium
AAGACCGCCCGTCCGCGCAATCTGGAAACCGAGGCCTTCCAGCGCAATGAAGCACTCCCGCCCGACAAACGAAGCCCAGAAAAAACGCAGGCCGGATACGGCCTGCGTCTACGTTCTGGAGCCAGCGACCGGACTCGAACCGGTGACCTACGCATTACGAGTGCGTTGCTCTACCAACTGAGCCACGCTGGCGAAAGGCGCTCGTTTGCACGAAACGCGGAATTAGCAGTATAGACGAGAACGGGGCGCGATGGGGCCTCGCATGCAAGGTGGCAGAAGTTTCCACAATATCCGCGCAGCTTTCCGCTAGCCGACGGCATGGGCGCGCCCTGGAAGCCAAACGGACGGGAAGACCGCCCCGTCACCCCGTTTCCGTATGGGGCCCAACTGCAGCACGCGATGCGCCGATAGCCGCTACAGGGCCAGATCATCCAAGCGGAAAGCGCCCGCAGACGCCCCGTCGGCGCCCTTGACCTCGGCAAGGCGCTCCATCAGATAAGCCGCCGTCTCGATCCTGCCCGCAGAAGATGCGGCCTCGATGCTTTTCTGAAGATTCGCCTCGGTGAAGTAACCCCGCCTTCCTTCAAAGACCCCCAACTCGGCGGTCAGGCCCGCTTCCGCCAAGGTCCTGATCAGCACCAGTTTCGCCGCCACCTCGTCGAGCCGTTCCGGGTACGCCGCGAGCATGCGCGCTGCAAGCACCTTTTCGTAAGGGAACCTCGGCGCGCTCAGCATCTGCCTCGCATCGTCGAAGGACATCAGGCGCCGGGGCACCGCATAGAAGCCGTAGTCGCTCAGGGCCGTCAGGGTGCCGTCGATGTCGTTGCCCAGAATGGAAATGGAATCCAGCCGAGGGCAGCCCTGGAAGGCACGCGGACCGATCATCTTGACGGAATCGGTGATGACCACACTCGAAAGCGACTCGCAATCGCGGAAGGCGCTGCGGAATATCTTCTTCACGGAAAAGGGAAGCTCCACTGCCGCCAACGAGCTGCAGCCCCGAAACGCGCTGTCCCCGATAACCGATACATTGGGCGGGATGGAGATGCCCGCAAGCGCGGTGCAGCCATTGAACGCCCCGTCGCCGATGGATTCCAAGCCGGCAGGGAGCTCGACCTCGATGAGGGAAGTGCAACCCATGAACAGGCCCAGGCTCAAGCCATCGGCAGCAGCGGGAAGATGCGCCTTCTCCAAGCGGCGGCATCCCCAGAATGCATACTTCCCCAGAAAATCAACGGTATCCGGAATCGTGACGGAAACCAGATTCTGATTATCCTCGAAGGCGTAGGAGCCGACCATGGTGACGGGCTCGCCATCAACGTCTCCCGGGATAATCACATCGGCTTCGGGACCCTCGTATCCCGAAACCAGCCAGCCCCTGGGATTCCTCTCGAAGGTGAAGTGCCCTATCTGCCTCGTTTCCAGCATGAATCCAGCCTTTCCCCTGCAATCGAGCGCAGGACCCTAATCCTCTTCGAGCAGCTCCACCTGGCGCAACAGGTCCAAGCCGCGTTCAGACAGCAGAAGGCTCTTGTTGTGCTTCAGGTACTGCCCGCTCCCATACGACGCGACCAGGGAAACCAGCACGGGATCGGCGGAAAGCTTGGTGGTCATGATGAGCGACTCCTGGGAAGTCTCGCCGAAGGCCCCGTCAAGGAAGGAGAAGGCGTTATCCAGCGAGAGAACCGCCTGCTCCACACGCTGGGAATGCTCGCCGAGCATCCGGTTGTATTCGGCTCGCGCCCTGTCGAATGCATCCTTGCCGCATGCGCAGGCATCGATAACCGACTCCCCCAGCGACTCGAGCATCTCGATACGGCACGCCCGGACCCGCTCGCCGTCGACGGCAGAAGACGACGGCGCGACACGGAAGCGGTCGCGCGCAACCGAGATGCAAGCGTCTATCGCCCCCTTGGGGTCGCTTCCCTCGAGCGCCGACTTGGCTTCGACCAGATCGTTCCTCACCGTCCTGACGGCAGCCTCCCACTCCATCACGTCATGCACCCGGCAAAGCACTGCATCGAGCAGCAGGCCCACCAGGGCGATGCGCTCGTCGAAACGCGCGGCACGGGCACGTTCCAGGGTGTCCTCGCCCGCATCCCCCGCAAGGATCGCAGGCACCTTGTAGTCGTCCCGGTACTTGCGGAAGAGCTCGTAGTACGCGAAGAACTCGTTCGCGGTGCGGTCGTCCTGCAGGTACTGGCGCACGAGCTCGCGGTCGACGGGGATGGATTCCGCCTCGTAGGCGAGGACGATCCGCGATAGATCCTCCCAACCGCGGGCGGTGACCAGCTTCGCCCCGCGCACACCGGCGCGCACATCGTAGAAGGATCCCGGGCTCGCATCCAAGAAGGCGATGACCGCCGGATGCACCCCATGGGAAGCCGCGTATTCCTGCCAAACCTGCAGATCGGGCTCGACATCGATGCGCTTCATCCTATCGAGCATCGCCGGATCGAAATCGCGGGCGGCACGGTTGTACTCGGGAGGGTTGCCCGCAGTCACGATTATCCAGCCCTCGGGAAGGCGATGCATGCCGAAGGTCTTGTACTGCAGGAACTGCAGCATCGCCGGGGCAAGGGTTTCCGAAACGCAGTTCACCTCGTCAAGGAACAGGATGCCCTCGTCAACCCCGCTCGCCTTCCGCGCGCGGTGCACTGCCGCGATGATTTCGCTCATGGTGTAATCGGCGACGCTGTATTCCCGCCCATCGAACTCCTCCGTGGTGATGAAGGGAAGCCCCAAGGCGCTCTGCCTCGTGTGATGGGTGATCGAGTAACTGACGAAGTTGACGCCCTCCTCCTGCGCGATCTGGGAGACGATCGCCGTCTTGCCCACACCAGGAGGTCCGAACATGATGATCGGGCGCTGCATATGGAAAGGGATGCGGAACAAACCGTGCCCATCCTTGGAAAGGTACGCCCGGATCGCGCCCTTGATCTGCTCCGTTGCCTGTTTGATGTTCATCGAACGACTCCTTGCATGCTTTCAGCAACTCCGTCTCCGAGCGCCTGCGAATCCAAGACCATCTGGACCGCCCAGGACGGCACCTCCTGGGAAAGATGCCCTTCCCCATAGAAGACGAAAGCCGTCCTGTACGAGGGCATCCATTCGGGATACGCCCCCTGACCGTCGGTGAAATAGACCAAGCCGCCCAGGTTCGCGAACTCGCCGTTTTCGACCAGCGAATCGACGTAGGCGAACGCGGGCCTGAAATCGGTTCCCCCGCCCCCATAGACTTTAACCTGGGAAGACCAACGGGCAAGCTCGTCGAGGGAATCGATACGGTCGTCGCTTTGCACCTGCGCATCGCACTGGATGATCCGCAGATGCACCCTCTCGAAAAACGACTCGGTCGAACGGAGGATGGAGAAGGTCGTGTCGACGAATGCCCTCACGGCATCTCCGCTCACGCTTCCGGAGCTGTCTATCACGATGACGAATTCCCGCACCCGCTTCTCCTCGCGGTACTCGAGGGGCTCGATCAGCGGCATATTCCCGTATACCTTCATGCCGAAGGTATAGAAGATGCTGTCGAATTCGTCATCCGAAAGGCGCATCACCTCTCCCAAGGTGGCGAACCGGCGCAAGAACGATTCGTAGTCCTCGCGCTTCCGGGATGCCCTCCCCAGATCCTCGACGAAACCGGGTATCTCATCGCCCCGACGGGCGCCCATGGTCTTGAGGTTGACGGATAAGGCAACGGCCACCTGGCGCCAAGCCTCCATCTGCGCCCGCGCATCGGGACGGGCCAGGCTCCTCATCCGGAGGCCCTCGCCCGAAAGCCCGTACGAATCGCCCCTATCCCCCGCACGGTCGCCTTGCCCTTCCGCCGCGCCGGATCCATCCTGCCGGGCAGGCTCCCCTTCGGACGGGGCCCCCGGCGAAACCTGCTGATCGGCGGATTCGCCGCCGCTGCCATCCGCCCCGGGATCGGGCATCCCCCGCCCGCTTCCCGCAGCACCTTCCGAAACGCCGCCTTCCCTTGTTTCGTCGGAATCCGCCTTGAAACGGCCGCCTTCCCCCGACTCGGAACCCGATCGGCCCTCGTCGGAATCCTCCGAGCCGCGAAAGGCGTACCACGCCGTATGGTCGTCGGAATGGAATGCCGAAGCCCAGGAATCGAAGTCGCCTTCCCAATCCCCGGAACAGAAAGAGGCATACAAGGCCTCTGCGGAAACCCTTTCCCGAAACTGTCCCTGAATACGCCCTAGAAGGACCGCAAGATGCGCCCCGCGCTGGCCGGGCCGGGGTCCGATCAGCTCCGCCACAATGCGCTCGGCCACGATATCGCAGGCAAGGTCCCAATACCGCCGATTGACCGAAGGGCCCACGAAAGGATGGAGGAACAGGCAATGCGCCACGCAATGGAGAAGATCATGCTCGGGGGGAACGCCTGCTGCCCTGAACGATGAAATCACCCTGGAAGGATCGAAATAGAGCTCGTAGCCATCGGTCACGAACTGCTCGCCCAGCACAGCAGCCTCCAACCCGAGCCTGCCCACCGCCGCGGAAAGAAAGTGGTTCTTAGATAGTACGCGCGCGCGTGCGAGGTCGACCACCTGCACCGCGAGGGCGTTCCTATCCATTTCCCACCTGCTTTCTCCAATCGTCGGAAAGGGGCCCGCCTTCCGTGGAATGCGTCCCGCAAGCAACATTACCCCCTGCGATACCGCCCTTCAACTCGGAAATCACGAAAGCACCCGGGCTCAAGACACCCCCGACGGCGAAAATTTACGCCAATTCGTAACATAACGTTAATATTTTGTGGTTTTTGTGATAAACATTTACGGGTTTTTTTATCTATATGAGAGGGGAAAGAATGAACGACAAGCTCGTTGAGATCACCGGTGTGATCGACGGCTTCATGTACACCTATATCCTCGTGATCATGCTCGTCGTGGCAGGCGTGTACTTCACGCTCCGCACCCGCGGCGTGCAGATCCGCTTCATCAAGGATATGTTCACCAGCCTGACCGAGAAGAAACATAACGATGGCGAGAAGTCCATCAGCTCCTTCCAGGCAATGATGGTTTCCACCGCATCCCGTGTCGGCACGGGCAATATCGCCGGCGTTGCAACCGCTGTCGCCACCGGCGGTCCCGGCGCGATCTTCTGGATGTGGGCAATGGCCATTATCGGCTCCGCCACGGCATTCGTCGAATCCACTCTGGCGCAGATCTGGAAGGTGAAGAAGAAGGACGGCGGCTTCTTGGGCGGTCCTGCCTACTACATCGAACAGGCTCTGGGCAAGCGTTGGCTCGGCATCGTCTTCGCCATCCTGCTGATCCTGTGCTTCGCCTTCGGATTCAACGGACTGCAGGCCTTCAACACCTCTTCCTCCCTGGCGTATTACATCCCCGCACCCGACGGAACCACCGCTCCCATGGCGGCGATCTCGGTCGGTATCATCCTCGCGGTCCTCACCGCCTTCGTCATCTTCGGCGGCGCCCATCGCATCTCCGTCATCACCTCGGTGATCGTTCCCATCATGGCGCTCATCTACATCCTGCTGTCCGTCTTCACCGTCGCCAGCAATATCGGCGAAATGGGCGCGGTCTTCGCATTCATCTTCGCCTCTGCCTTCGACTTCCAGGCGATCTTCGGAGGATTCGCGGGATCCTGCGTCATGCTCGGCATTAAGCGCGGCCTGTTCTCCAATGAGGCAGGTATGGGTTCTGCCCCCAATGCCGCAGCGACCGCCTCAGTCTCCCACCCCGTCAAGCAGGGCCTGATCCAGGCGCTTTCCGTATACATCGACACCCTGCTCATCTGCTCCTGCTCTGCGATGATGGTCATGGTGTTCTACGTGCAGGACCCCGACCTTGCAGCCACCCTCAACGGTATCCCCCTGATCCAGATGGCCGTGAATAACTCCGTGGGATCCTGGGGCATCCATGCCATCACCTTCGGCATCTGGGCATTCGCATTCAGCTCCATCATCGGCAACTACTTCTACGCCGAAGGCAACTTCCTGTTCATCACCAGGAACAAGACCGCGCTGTTCATCTTCCGCCTGGTCTGCGTCGTCATCGTCTACATCGGCGCAGTGAACAGCTTCGACCTGGCCTGGAACCTGGCGGATATCTTCATGGGCCTGATGGCCATCGTGAACATCATCGCCATCCTTATCCTGGGCAAGTGGGCCTTCAAGGCGCTCGATGACTACACCGCCCAGCGCAAGAAGGGCAACGACCCCGTATTCGTAGCCGACGGCATTGAGGGCATGCCCAAGACCGAATGCTGGCACACCGAGGCAAGCCAGCTTGAAACCGTCGACGGCAATCCCATCAAGGAATTCATCGAGGAAGCCGTCGCAACCGAATCCGGCCTGTAGGCAACCTGCAGACAGGCATCCGGGCAGGCACGCAACCTGCCTGCCCGACCCTAGGGCCCGAATACCGCACACGGTTTCGGGCCCTTTTCTTCCAGGGGCGGATAACCGCCCCGAACAGAACCGAAAGGAATACGGCAATGATCCCTCAGGACGAAACGAAGCACAGGAAAGTAGTCATCCTCGCAACCGGCGGCACAATCGCAGGCGTCGGCGAAGAGGGGACGAGTATCGGCTACGCATCCGGCTCGATGACGGTCGAAACCCTGCTCGGGTCCGTCCCGGCACTCGAAAGCCGTGCGGAAATCGAGGCGATTCAGGTCTGCAACATCAACTCCGACGATATCGACGCGAGAACCTGGATCGAGCTTGCGCGGGAAATCGACAGGCAGGCCGCCCGTGACGACGTTGCGGGCATCGTCGTCACCCACGGCACGGACACCATGGAGGAAACGGCATTCTTCCTGAACCTGGTGATCGACACCCTGAAACCCGTCGTCATCACCGGATCGATGAGACCTGCTACCGCCGTTTCCGCCGACGGACCCATGAACATCCTGGAAGCAGTCTCCGTTGCAGCATGCCCCTCCTCCTTCGGAAGGGGAGTGCTCGTGCAGTTCGCAGGGAGCATCTTCTCCGCACGAAGCGTGCGCAAGGCGAACACCCATGCGATCTGCGCCATGGACGGGTCCGAAATGGGAGCATGCGGGGCGGTCTGCGACGGAAAGGTGAGCTACTACTGGAATAACGCCTTCCCCCACACCTCGCATACCGAATTCGATGCAAGCTCTATCGACGGCCTCCCGAAGGTAAGCGTGCTCTTCTTCCACGCCGATGCGAACCCCGCGCTCATCGCGGCGGCTGCGGATATCTCCGACGGCCTGGTGATAGCAGGAGCCGGCGCCGGGGAGTTCAGCCTGGCATTCAAGGACGCCATCGACAAGCTGGATATCCCCGTAGTGGTGAGCTCCAGGATCGGTATGGGCCAGGTCGAGCAGGATGCGCTGCTTTGCCCGAAAACCATCGCCGCACGCGACCTCTCCCCCCAGAAGGCGGCGATCCTGCTCAGACTCGCCCTCCTGAAGGGCGCCGACCGCAACGAGATCAAACGGATCTTCGAAACCTACTAGGGAACCACCCAAGACGGCAACCGAAAGACCGGATGCGCAGCGAGGGGAACGGCCCCTTGGAAACATCGAACGATGCGTCGACAAACAGCCTATCCAGCATCCAAGGCAGGAATCCATAAGGGCGAGTACCAGAAAAGGTACTCGCCCTCTTTCTTGGCGCCCTTCGGCGGCTTTAGCGCGCTGCAGCGCCAAGCGACACCCATACATCACGGTACAATGCTGGCATGAGTTACTTTATCGAAACGCGTCCTAACGCAAGCGCCTGCCAGGAAGCCGCCATGGGCTTCGCCCAGGATGCGCTCCGTTCGGGGCAGAAACCAATCATCATCGTACCCACCTATTCCCATCAGCTCGCGATGCAGCGCGCCCTCGCCGAATACGGCATGGGCTTCGGCGTGGGAGTCAGCACGCCGCTCAGCTGGATAGAAGAGCTTTGGGACCTGTTCGGAAACGGCCTTCGCTTCATAGACAGCTTCGGCAGGATCCTGGAGCTGAAGGCGGTCATCGCCGCAAGCGGAACCCTTCCCGAATCCCCAGGCCTCCTCAACCTGCTTGGTAAATGCGCCTGGGAGGCTATGCCCTTCATCGACGCCGAATGCGACCTTTCTGAAAGGGAGGAGCAGGCCATGGCCCTGCTCAAGGCGTACCGCGACCATCTGCGCCAGCAGGGTCTGATGGAGTTGAGCGAAGCGGCATGCATCCTGGCCGAAACAGCCCCATCGCTTCGGTTCAAGCCCATCCTCCTGGGCTTTGCGGAAGATGATCTGAGCGTTGCCTACGACAGGCTCTTCAGCGCCTTCGGCTCCATCCTGGTCGTCAACGGCCAGACCGAGCCCTCGACCGCAAGCCGCAACGACGAGCTCGTAAGCGCATCGCGCATCATGTTCAGGCGCAAGCCCGGCGACGCACCCGTCGCTCCCCAGGGCGCGCTACGCATCGCGCTGGCGAGCGGCCCCTCGGCATCGAACCGACTGGCATGCGACCAGATCGCCGCCGCCTTGGAAGCAGGCTGCGAAAGCATCGTGGTCGTATCCGCAAAGCCCGCAGGGCTGTTCGACTACGCCGCACCCTTGCTCGATGCCCAGGGTATCTCCTGTAGGATCGACGCATGCGTGAAGCTGAAGGATACGGACATGGGCCGCGCGCTGCTCAAGCTCGGCGAGCTCACCGCGAACGTCAGTCCCGATCCGCTTGACGCCACCCCGCTCATCGCGGCGGATTTCGCGTACAACCCCTTCTCCGGGCTGGGAAAGAGCAGCGCCTTCCGTATCGACAAGCTGCACAGGCGCGACCGCCTCACCAAGCAGGACGATATCCTGAGCGACCTTGCCTCGAGCGCGAGCGATTCCCTGTCAGGCCTGATCAACCGCATAGAAGAACGCAGGTACGACGAAGCCGCCGAAATGCTTCGGAACCACCTCAACGCACGCTTCGCAGGCAAACCCGCCTACTACGCCGAGCAGTGCCGCGCCCTCGCCACCTTCGACGACACCTGGCCCCGTTCATCCCGCCTCCCCCTCATCGAGGTCATGGAGATCATTGCGGAAAGCACTCTTCCCGTGTCTGCAGGCTCCAACGACCAGGCACAGGTGCGCTTCGTCAGCCAGTCGATCGCCGCAAGCCTTCCCGCAGGCAGCGTGGATTGCGTCATCTTCGCCGGCATGAGCGCCGAAGAGCAGCCCATCAAGAACCCTGAAGACGCACTGCACACCCTCCTTGGAAAGCTGGGCGTCGCAAAGCAGCCCGACCCACTCGCAAAGGCAAGGACCCAGTTCTACGAGGCATTCGAAGCAGCGCGAAAGCTGGTCATCCTTGAGCGCCCGCTGAACGATTCCGACGGCAATCCCAGCCAGCCCGCAACGGTCTTCGAAGAGGCCATCGACTGCTACAGGCAGGACCTGCATCAGGATATCGGAATCGACAAGACGCTTGGAATCCCCGAATCGCTCGTGCCCCTGACCAGCCAGCTTGGCGAGCAGGACGTCCTGCGCAACGCAGGCGCCAGGAATCGCGGGACCGAATCCGTTCCCGCGCCGGCAACCGGCGCCATCAGCGACGATGCCAAGCCCTTGGTCGTGCTGCCCCATCTGTACGGCGAAGGCATCTTCGACGGCCTGGACGTATCGCCCTCGCAGATCGAAAGCTATCTGGAGTGCCCGTACTGCTGGTTCGCAAAGCGCCGCCTGAAGCTTGAGGGCATCACCGAGACCTTCTCCCCCAAAGAGCGCGGCACCTTCATGCACGACATCCTCTGCAGGTTCTACGTCGAATTCCAGAACAGGGTTGGCGGCAAGGTCACCCCTGAAACCATCGACCAGGCCAGGCAGATCATGGAAGAGGCCTTCGAGCACGTCTGCCAGAAGCAGTACGAGCTGCGCCCAGGCAGCCGCTACATCCCGCTCACCCCTTGGGAGCACAAGGAACGCCAGGCCGTCCTGCGCAAGCTGAAGGACTACCTTTCCATGGAAGCCGACCTGCTGCCCAGCTTCACGCCGCGATACTTCGAATGGCAGTTCGCCAGCAACAGGCCCTTCCCCTATGCAGGATGCAACCTCAGGGGAACCATCGACCGCATCGACGTCGACGAATTCGGCAACGCGGTGGTCATCGACTACAAGTCGTCCCTCAGCGACGACTACCGCCTGTACGACCTGAAGAAGCTCAAGGAGGACGACCCCTTCCAGCTTCCCAAGAAGACCCAAGCCCTTATGTACGCGAAGGCGGTTCAGGAGCTGCTCGGGTTCAACGTGGTCGCAACGCTCTACGTCAACCCGCTGAAGAAGAGCGTGCTCGGCGCATACGACGCGCACGTGCTCGGACCTGCGGACATCCCCTTCGGGAAGAAGACCGAGATCAAGGCCTGCCAGGTTCCCTACCCCTACGCTCAGACCATCCCCGAGCTCATCAGCATCTGCGAGCAGGAGATCGAACGCAGGCTCGAAGGCATGGCCGAAGGCAAGGTAGAACCCAACCCTGCAAGCGAGCAGGCCTGCGCCTACTGCCCTGTAAACGTTTGCGAGCACCGACTAGCACCGAGGAGTTTCTAACATGGACCTGAGCAAATACACGGAAGGGCAGCGCCAGGCCATTACGCACCTTGACGGCCCCCTGCTCGTCTGCGCAGGCGCAGGCACGGGAAAGACCTTCACGCTCACCCAGCGCATCGCGTATGCGCTTGTCGGCGACCCCGAAAACGGCGTGGAGCCCACGCTTGACAGCATCGACCAGGCCCTGGTCATCACCTACGCCAACAAGGCAGCGGCAGAGCTCAAGAGCCGCTTCCGCAACATGCTGCGTTCCGTCGGCCGCTTCGACGACGCCCTGAAGGTAGACAGCGCCTGGGTTTCCACCATCCACGGCATGTGCTCGCGAATCCTGCGAGAGCATGCGCTGGAACTGGGAATCGACCCCGAATTCAAGCTGGTCATGGGAGCAGACCAGGAAGACGCCCTGCTCAGGGCTATCAACCTGGCGATCAAGACCACCAGCGCGAACGAGCACTTCCAGCCCCTCTTCAACGAATACGAAACCTATGCCGTCAAGAACATGCTGAAGAAGCTCATGGAGGCGGCAGCCTGCCAGACCAAGGGCCTTGACGCACTTGCAACCGGACCCGAGCCCTCCTCGACCGCGCGCATGCCATCGACTACATAGAGCAGGATGGATCCGAAGAAGGAATCCCCAACCTGGTCGCCTCCCTGAACCTGGGTCGCATGCGCGGAGAAGCGGTAAGCGAACTCAAGGAAACCGCCGCGCTGATCCACGACCATGCCCTGATCAACAAGGGACACCGCCTGCTTTCCCTGCTCATGGAGCTTGCACGGAAGGTTGAATCCCACTACCAGCTCATCCTGCGCGATCAGTGCATGATCGACACCAGCAACCTGATCAGGACCACCCTCAAGGCATTCGAAGAGCATCC
>SFII01000196.1 GCA_004555335.1 Coriobacteriaceae bacterium
TATTTCGTGTACCTTCTGGTATTGGAGGCGTTCCTTTCGGTTCCCGCCTTCAATAACGACATCCAGATCCGACCCGCTTCCGCGCTAGGCCCCGTGATGGGCCTGTTCTTTTCTTGGCCGGGCGTGCTGGGTGCGGCTTTCGGCAACCTGGTTTCCGATACCCTCCGCTACGGCATGGGGGAGCCCGATCTGGGCTTCTACTTCCTGATTCAGGTTGTGTACGACTCGGCTCCGTATCTTGCATGGTATTTCCTGTTCAGGCGCTCGAAATCGCCGTTCCCCTGCATCGATTCCGCGTCCAAGTTGGGGGCGATCCTGCTTTTGTGGTTGCTTGACTCCATTTTGGTGGCACTGCTTCTGACTCCCTTCGAGGAAAACGTTCTGGCAGCGCTGAATATCAATATCGTCCATGCCCTGAACAACTTCATCTTCCTGGTGTACTTGGGGGTCCCGCTGCTCATCGCATTGGACGCATCGCCCTTGCGGCCGATCGCGCCTTTATGGGTGGGCCGCCGGTACACCCAGCGCACGAGGATGAATCTGACCCAGCGCTTTTCCATGGGCTTCATCCTGGTTTTGGGGGTGACCGTAGCCACTTTCATCGGTGTGAGCTATTCGCCGTTCATCATCGGCTTCGATAGCGTCTTCTCCGACGTCGTCGCTTCTATCTATATCAGCGCGACGCTGCTTACCTTCTCGGCGTTCATCCCGCTTATCTTCCTGCTCGGGTGGATCGAGCGGGGCATCACCAAGCCGCTCGATTCCCTGATCGGCCAATCGAGGGCGTTTGCCCGCAGCTTGAGCCTGCAGGAATCCGATGGGGAAGGGGGCCCCGTAGAAGGGTGCAATGCAAGCGATGCCGGTGCCGCAGAAGCATCGGACAGCCCAAAAGAGGGCTCGGGAATACCGGTCCGGAATGACGGCTCCGGCGAACCCGGGTGGGAAGATCCCGGGGAGGTGCTGACCGAGGGTGCCTTCACGGGGCTGCGTCCCATTTCTGAGATGTCCGACCTGATCGGTTCCGTCTGCCTGATGCGCGAAGAGCTCGATGCGTACGTGGACAGGCTCGCCGTGGTGACCGCTGAGCGCGAACGCACCCAGGCCGAATTGGATATCGCCCGCAACATCCAGATGGGCGCCGTTCCCCATGATTTCTCGACTTCTTCTGCCGGCCATAACGTCTTGGTAGAAGGCTTCATGCGTCCGGCACGCGAAGTGGGCGGCGACTTCTACGATGTCTTCGATGCCAAAGATGGCAAGGTCGCCTTCGTGATCGGCGATGTTTCCGGCAAGGGTGTGCCTGCGGCGCTGTTCATGATGCGCGCGCAGAGCCTGCTGCGCGAGAAGATCCTGGCTTGCCGCGATCTGGGTCAGGCGATGGCGCAGGTCAACGACGCTTTGTGCGACAGGAACGAGGCGATGCTGTTCGTGACCGCCTTCATCTGCGTGCTCGACCCGCAAACCGGCAGCGTTCGCTATGCCAATGCGGGCCACAATCCTCCAGTGCTGCTGCAGGACGGCAAGCGCGAGTACATGAAGGTGCGTCCCGGTCTGGTATTGGGCGCCATGGACGGCATGATGTATCGCGAGGGGCAGATCGATTTAAGCTTCGGCGACGGCATCCTGTTATATACCGACGGCGTGACCGAGGCAACGGATGTGGAGTCGACCCTGTTCGGCGAAGACCGCCTCTTGCGCGTCCTCGAGGAATGCGATGCCGATGGCAGCGCATTCGTGGCGAAGCGAATCGAAGCGGCGGTGGACACCTTTGCGGGCGAGTGCCCGCAGGCCGACGACATCACCGTCCTGTCTTTCCGTAGAAGCGAAAGGGCTGATGACATGCGCTGTATCGACTTGATGCCCGAAGAATCCGAACTGGAAACCCTGTTCTCCTTCTTGGGTGACCTGTGCGACCACGAGGGCTGCTCTGGGAAGATGCTGCCTTCCTTGATGCTGGTTGCCGAAGAGCTGTTCGTGAATATGTGCCATTACGGTTTCGAGGACGGGCGCAAGAGGATGCCGGTCAGCATCAGCGCGGTCATGGACGATGCCGAGCGGAAGATGCGCCTGGAGTTCTCCGATGCCGGCATCCCGTACAACCCCCTGACCCACAATCCCATGAAGGCCGACCTGGCAGACGAAGAGCGTGCAGGCGGATTGGGCCTGCTGCTGGTGCGCCGCAACGTCGACGAACTGACCTACGAGTATCGCGATGGGCGCAACATCTTGCGCCTTGTGAAGAGCTACATGTGATCCCTATTCCTCCGATTCGAAAGGAAATGCCATGGAAATCAACGGAACCAAGAACGGAAGCGCACTGGATATCGCGCTGGCTGGAAGGCTTGACACCGTGACCTCCCCCGAG
>SFII01000197.1 GCA_004555335.1 Coriobacteriaceae bacterium
GCTGCCGCCACCGAGGCGGAGGCCGCGCAGGTTTCGGTGCTGCAGGAGGTTTCGGCCCAGGGCAGGCGCGACAACCTTTCCTTCATCGCCTTCACCGCGACGCCCAAGGCCAAGACCCTGGAGCTGTTCGGCACCATGGGCGAAGACGGCAAGCCGCATCCCTTCGACCTGTATTCCATGCGCCAGGCTATCAACGAGCATTACATCCTTGACGTGTTGAAGAACTACACCACCTTCGAAACCTACTACAAGCTGATCAAGTCCATCCCAGACGATCCCAAGTATGCCCAGGCCCAGGCTTCGAAGGCGCTCATGAACTTCGTGAAGCTGCATCCTTCCAACATCTCCAAGAAGGCGCAGATCATGGTGGAGCACTTCCGCAGCACCGTGGCGACCCTGCTGGGAGGCAAGGCCAAGGCCATGGTGGTTACCAGCACGCGCAAGGCGGCGGTGCTGTACACGCAGGCGTTCCAGGCCTACATCGACGAAAAGGGCTACAGCGACATGGGCGTGATGGTGGCCTTCAGCGGCAAGCTGGACGTGGACGGTTTCGAGTACACGGAAGCCGGCATGAACGGCGTGCCCGAAACCAAGACTGCGGAAACCTTCGCCAAGCCCGAATACCAGGTGATGATCGTGGCGAACAAGTTCCAGACGGGCTTTGACCAGCCGCTTCTGTGCGCCATGTACGTGGACAAGATTTTGACGGGCATCAGCGCGGTGCAGACCCTGAGCCGCCTGAACCGCTGCTACCCGGGAAAGCAGGAGGTCTTCGTGCTGGACTTCGTCAACGACGCCGAAACCATCAAGAAGAGCTTCGACGACTATTACACCACCACCGAAATCGACCGCGTGAGCGATCCCAATGCGCTCTACGAGATAGAAAGCAGGCTGGAAGGCTACCGCGTCTACACGCCGCAGGACGTGGAGAAGGTGACGGATTTCTGGTTCGGCAGCCCGCGCTCTGACGACGACAATGCCAAGCTGCAGGTGATGCTCTCGCCCAGCGTGGAGCGCTACTGCGCCCTGGAAAGCGAGCGCCAGTACGAGTTCAGGGAGCTTGCCAAGAAGCTGGTGCGCTCGTACACCTTCATCACCCAGATGGTGCGCCTGATGGATACCGAGCTGCACCGTACCGTGGCATTCCTGTCGCACCTGATCAAGGAGCTGCCCAAGCCGGGCGGCATCGAGCGCGTGTTCTTGGAAGACGAGGTGGACCTGGAGTCCGTGGTCATCGAGGATCTGGGCCAGCAGAGCATCATGCTGGAAGGTCCTGGCGAGCTGCATAATGGCAGCGGCGGGGCGGGCCTCGCGCGCGAGGATCCCAAGGAATCGCTTTCCGTGCTGGTGGAGCGCTTCAATGCGCGTTTCGGTACGGACTTCGGACCCAGCACGGAGGGCACGCTTTCGGGCATGGACGGCGTGCTGGATGCCGACAAGGACCTGGAGCTGAAGTTCAAGAACAATTCCCTGGAGGACCTGCGCCTGGCTTGGAACGACGTCTTCGACAACGTGGCGATGGCCGTGATGCAGGAGAATATGGACTTTTTCGAGGTCGTCGGCATGAACAAAGAGGCCTACGAGATGCTGAAGGAAGAAATGCTCTTGCGCTACCTGAGCCGACACAGCAAGGGATAGGGGAATTGTCGCGAGTTTGACCCATTCTGACCTGCGGGTTCATCTTTTCGGTTTCGAAACTCAAAAAAATTGAAGTTTCGAAACCGGCAGACTTCCTTTATGGGTCGATGGTTTCCTAAAGACGGATAGAACGTTGGCCCTATCATTTGAGCATCTCTAACTTCTGCCGCATACGGCAGAAGTTAGAGATGGAATTTTGCAAGTGCTCCAGGGCGTTTTCGTATGCGGGTTCTTCAAGGTGATGAAGCTTTGCTTGAAAGTACGGAGAAACGCCGTACAATTATCAAAACGCTTGCGAGAGAAGGGAGAGATCGTGTCGCCTGCAACTATGGAAAAGCAGTGCCGGATGGATTTAAGGCTCACTCAGTCGCAACGTTCGAGCTATGAGGCGGCAGCGGCGCTTAAGTGTCAGACGCTTTCGCAGTGGTCGACCTCCAACCTCGATGCTGCTGCGCAACGGGACATAGAGGAAGCCCGTGTTACCAGGCTCGATGAAGGAGCTTTCGAGGCGTTTTGCGAGATGCTTGATGAGCCTATACCCCAAGCTGCCCTTGAGCTGCTTTCACGTGGCGAGGATTGGATGTGAGTCGTTTTACAAAGCCGGTGCAGCTGCCGGTGGGAGAGGGAATACAAGGGTTTCATTGCGGCGTTGAACTTGTTGATCGTTGGGTGGCAG
>SFII01000198.1 GCA_004555335.1 Coriobacteriaceae bacterium
GTTACAGGGGATGTGTTCGATGAAGCATACGACAAGCTGGTGCTATCCCCTGGGGCGAAGCCGGTGCATCCGAAGCTGCCTGGTGTGGAAAGCGACCGAATCTTCACTCTGCGAACCGTGGAGGATACCCTGCGGATTCATGATTTCGTGCAGGAGCGTAATCCCAAGAGCGCTGTTATCGTGGGTGGCGGCTATATCGGTATCGAGATGGCGGAAAACCTGCGCGAATTAGGCATGGATGTAACGTTGTTTCAGAGGCCGAGGCACTTGCTTAAGACCCTCGACTACGATATGGCATGCTTGGTCCATACCGAAATGAGGGCGCATGGGGTCGATTTACGCCTTGGTGCGAGCGTGGTGGGCTTTGAAGAAGATGGAGAGGGTATCACCACGCTGTTAGAGGGCGCCGAGAGCGTAAAAGCGGACATGGTGCTGCTTTCCATCGGCGTTTCCCCCGACACCAGCCTTGCGAAGGATGCCGGCTTGGAGCTGGGCATAAAGGGCAGCATTGTGGTGAACGACCGCATGGAAACCAGCGTGCCCGATATCTATGCAGTTGGCGATGCGGTGCAGGTGAAGCATGCCGTCACCGGCGAGGATGCCCTTATCTCCCTGGCAGGACCTGCGAATAAGCAGGGGCGTATCGTGGCGGATAACATCTGCGGCGGCGACAGCCGTTACCAGGGCTCTGCGGGTTCTTCGGTAATCAAGGTGTTCGGCTTGACAGTTGCCGGAACGGGTCTGACCGAGTCCGCTGCGGCTGCTGCGGGCATCGATTATGAGCGCGTGGTGCTTTCGCCCGGATCGCATGCGGGATATTACCCCGGCGCAAAGGTGATGACCCTGAAAGTGGTCTTTGAAAGGGAGAGCCTGCGTTTGCTGGGTGCCCAGGCGGTAGGTGCTGATGGTGTCGATAAGCGCATCGACGTGCTGGCGACGGCCATCCAGATGGGTACGAGGGCGGACAAGCTGAAGGACCTAGATCTGTGCTATGCGCCGCCGTATTCTTCGGCGAAGGACCCTGTGAACATGGCCGGCTATATGATCGAGAATATCGCAACGGGCAAGGTGGGGCAGTTCCATTGGAATCAGGTGGAAGACCTGCCGCGTGACGGGAGCGTGACCTTGCTTGATACCAGGACCGTTGCCGAATACGAGCGCGGGCATTTTGATGGCTTCGCGAACATTCCCGTTGACGAGCTGAGGGAACGCATCGGAGAAATCCAACCCGGCAAGCCCGTTTACGTGAACTGCCAGAGCGGTTTGCGCAGCTATATCGCTTGCAGGATCCTGGCTGGAGAAGGGTTCGAGTGCTCCAATTTTTCGGGTGGATATCGTTTTTACGATGCGGTGATGAAAGAAGCCCGCTTGAGCGAGAGCGCCTACCCATGCGGAATGGATAAGTAGCAGCTTGATGAGGTTTTGCAGAATCCCGAAAACACCGAGGGATTGCGAGCTTCCTGCGGGCGAGCCGATTCGGTTCATTAATCGGGTGGGCTAACCTTTCGGAGGTGTGCAGCCAAAACCGGCCGGTTGGCAATGAGCCAGCCGGCCGGTTTGCTGCTTCAGCCTGCGAAAGTTTTCCTTCTATTCCATCTTTCCCTTGCTCAGGCGCTCTCTGGGGCGAATGGAGAGCTTCTGGGCGTGCCAACGTTCCACGCCCAGTCCTTGTTGTGACAGTGCGGGCAGGTAAGCCGGCGGGTGTTAGGTGTGTGGCGCGAGATGAAGAACGGCCACATTGCAGGTCTGAACTCGGCTTCGCAGGCGGGGCAGATGATCGCGTCATCCGGGCTCAATAGCGGCGAAGATGCCTGCAATTCGGCGATGTCAGTCCGATTGGGACGGGATGCGCCAATGCAAAAAAATCCCCGCCGTTTCTATAGGACGACGAGGAGTGGCGCGTTGCTGTTTGCGGCAGGGCTGGTACTATTCTGCGTCGAACAGACAGCAATCGATGGCCGGTTTTCCGCGCAGCTGGTCGATCCACTCTGCCGGGATGGCGTTGTAGCCGTAGATTGCTCCTGCAAGGGCACCGGCAACGCATGCGGTGGTGTCGGTATCGCTGCCCAGGTTGACGGCCGCAAGGACGCAATCGCGGTAGCTGTTGGTGTTGAGCGCACACCAGAGCGCCGCCTCCAAGGTGTGCAGTACGAAGCCGCCGGAGTTCACGCTATCGCGTTCCAGCCGGTCGATGGTTTCCATGAAGGCGAAATGCGGGTTATTGGGAATGCTTTGAGCGATGGCATCCTGCAAGGGCACGCCGCCGAGTACGTGGCGCAGGATATGCACGAACGCGACACAGGATTCGGTC
>SFII01000039.1 GCA_004555335.1 Coriobacteriaceae bacterium
CTGCTATCGATTCTCAGAAGCACCGCATCCTCGCCCTTTGCTGCATTCTCTAGCTCTGGCTCGGATTCTGTGATAGTTCCGTCCCCATGCGACAGGACAGACTTTTTCCAGACATATCCGACATCGCACATCACAGGCTGCTTGTCAGTCCACTCACCTCCGACAAGCTCTTCTCCAGACGATGACACGTACCACATCGTTCCAATATCAACGATTTTGACCGCATCGCCAGCTCCATCGCTGCCGATTGCAACAGGCTGACCATCCTGCACCATGACGCGCACCAGGTCGCCCTCTTTGATCGGCATCAGGCAGGGGATGTACATATCGCTCATTCGGATAGCTCCTCTGGTTCTGGCGGCTCGTCGGGGATGGTCTCATCCGGCTCGTAGTCCGACTCGTCGTATTCGATATGCTCTTCACCATCGTCCGCGATTGTGTCGTGCTCTCCAGCGTCCTCTGCATCTTCGGCAACAGCGCCATCGAACCAGTTTCCTACCGCATCATCTTCATCGAGCACGAATTCTGGAACGGTGCCGTACACGATTTCGGCTTCATCCATCACAAATCACCACCTGGTAGCCCATGCTTCCATGCTTCGGGGTCGTATGGGATGTCGTAATCGTCGTCGTCGCCGAACTCCGTCGAGTCGATATAGATGGTCTCGCCGTCATCGCTTTCGACATCCTCGAACGGGTCGAGCGAGTCTAGATACTCGAGGTCGACGACTACGGCATCATCAGTTTCGTCATCCCATGGGTCTGCGAAGCTCACGAGCACCATGCCATCTTTGCTGTCGGCGAGCGCTATTGCCGTCGTATAGTACGCGCCTTCGTTTTCCTGGCCTGCGCCGAATAGCGCCTTCGAAACGTCGACAGCCATCAGGCATCACCAAGTTTCAACAATCTGACCTTCATCCTCGCGCCGATATCAAGAGACATGTCTATCTCTGATACCATGCATTTGTAGTCCTTCGAGCCGTATCGGAATTTGACAACGTCCCCGATTTGGATTGGGAGGAAATAGCACTCGAATTCGTAGTACGCACTCCTTGATGCAAGCTCGATCAACTTCGCGTTCGCCTTCTTCTGCAGATTCGCCTTCGTTCGCGGGTTAAGGTCGGTTATCTTCTCGTAGCTCGTGATATACCGCCCGCGCTTGGCCTTGGAAATCGGGCTGCTATCTGTGAGCACCGCGGTTGCCGTGATGACGTTCGTGAACTTGAGCCTGCTCGTACCGTCGCTCGGGTTCGTGCAGTACCCGCTCTTGTTGAATTTCATGTGGCGCCCGTCGATATCCTCCGTGCAGTCTGCAGGCCACGTTCCGTCCGAACGCGACCACCACCAGCCGCCTTTGTCTACGTACTTCCACTCGCCCTTCTCCTCGAAACGCAAGTGCACGCGGTTCGGCTTGTCGTATCCGTCCCACGTGTAGTCGATTCCCGGAAGCGTAACGGATGCCGCTCCAGATGGGATTGTGTAGACGATCGGCCTATTCGATGGCGGCACGTATTTCGTCACCGTCATGCGTCCATGTGTATCGACGTCGATATGCGCATTGAGCTTCTTTGCGAGTCCGCTCAGGGCCTTGTACTCGCTGTCACCAGCCTTCGCAACGACGGTAGACTTGCTGTATGTCTTATCTGGCACGTTGATAATCCTCGGAGCGCCGCGGTTAGCCATGAACTGGTTGAGCTTGGAGAGCGCCGAACCGCCCACGCCTACAGTGAAATCTGCCATCAGGTCTGATTCCGTGAACCGTGCCGCCATTCCCTTGATGTCGTACTCGCCGACCCAGCGCCCATACTCCCATGTGGCGTCTGCGAGCTCTGCGTATACGGTTGCAAGCTCGATGCTGTAATTCACGCCGTCTAGCTGTGGCTTGTAGTAGATCCTCAGCAGCGTGTTGCCGTCTGCCGGCTTCTCGCCGCTCACCTTCACGCTGCCGGAGATCTTGTTGTCGCTGTTGTAGTTCCAATTGATCGAACCGCCGAGCATGCGGTCTATCTTGGTTTCCTTGCCGCCGATGTTGGTTACTGGGACCTTGTAGACCTCGAACGAGTCTATACGGCCGCTTTTCGTGCAGTCGAGTGACGTGCTTATCATACGGATACCTCCGTCATATCGACGGACACGCTCACGATACGCTCGCTTTCCTGCGAGAAGTTCACCGACGATACGGCGACGTTCTCGATTGTCCCATCAGGAGAGCGAAGCTTGTATACACCGATGTTGTTCCTGATTCCAAGCCATGACCTGTAGTTCGACACGCTCACGCCAGGCTCGTCGAACGCGTAGCCGGTAAGGTTTATCTCGCAGGTCCTGCCGCCTCCGTAGAATACGACGGGCCTGCTCCTGCCGTATGGGATCTCGCTTTCCATATCCTTGGAATAGGTGCGCTCGATGCTCTGGTTGTAATCGAGCGCCGCGTGGCGCGAATTGTCGGCCTTCGAGAGCACGAATCCATCTGAATCAACCTTGACGGTGACGGATGCGTCGATTGTCGCGTATTGCTTATTGGAAAACGACACCTTCACGGTCAAGTCTGTGTTGAGCGGCGGGATGA
Organism: Coriobacteriaceae bacterium; assembly: GCA_004555335.1. Lineage (GTDB taxonomy): Bacteria > Actinomycetota > Coriobacteriia > Coriobacteriales > Eggerthellaceae > W1P20-047. The sequence goes on from SFII01000039.1 coordinate 2,566, forward strand.
ACAACGCCTTTACCACTGGGCTGATTTTGTTCGATGTATTTACTTCCTTCGAGCTTGGGCTGAGCGTGTAATTGCTCCCTCGGTACTTGTATGTGAGGCTTGCATCTGCGCTCGTGACGATATCGTCTGCCTCGCCCTTGTACGCCTCGACGAGCAGCGTCCGCTTGTCCCTGTCGATGGTGATTGTGAGCCGCGGCTTGACGATATTCGGGTCCGTCTTGTTCACCGTGACGTTCTTCGGGCTACCCGTGCCCTCGTCGGTGAACATGAGCGTCTTAGCGCACTCTCCGGCGCTGGTATTCCGCAGGTGCGATAGCTTCGCCTTTACGGTGAGCACCTCGCCGGGAACGACAGCGCGCACAAGCTTGCCGACATCGACGAATGTCGCGCCGATCGTATAGCCTGCAGGCGGCGTCCACATAGTGGACGTAGACGGTGTGGACGATACGCTCGCCTTGAGCAGCTCGGTGCCCGACGAATCCTTGACCGACGTCACATCGACATACTTATCGCCACGTGCCTTGTAGTTGTACAGCAGCACGAACCCACCGCCGACAAGCGGTCGAACCTCTTCGTTCTTCACCGATGGGCGCCGGTATACGTAGAGCCTCTGAGTCACCCATTCTCCGTGCCGCTTCTTCGCCGGGTCGTAAGACCTGATGCGGTACTCGTAGCAGATCGCATCGTAATCCGCAGGCATCTTCCACGAAACCCTGTCGCAGGCGTACAGGTAATCGGATTTCTTCGACAGGCCCTTGTTTGCCTTCAGCCACGTGTCGGCATCGGTCGTCGCGTTCTTGGCGATCCATGAAAGCCCGCTGAAAGGCTGCTTCCAGGCCGACCACTTGGACCAGTCCGCGCCCTTCTTCTTTGCGGAAGCTTCGTTGTACATGTATCGGTACCTGCGCTGCACCTGCCAGCCGTAGGTGCGCTTGCTCGGCTGCTTGAACCCTACGTAGTAACCGACCTTGCCGCTCTCTCCGGTTCCGAGCCTGATCGACATGCCCTTGCCAAGACCCGTGCAGAACCTGATCGTGCTCGCCTTGGGGAGCGATTTGTTGAGCGTGCTCTTCGTTTTAGCCATGCGCTACATCGCCCCCTTGCGCTTGAGTCCTACGAGCATGTCCGTGACGATTCCCTTGATCTCGTTATCGGCGTTGACCTTCGCCCCGTTGATGTAGATGTTCACAACGCGTCCGCCGGGCCTTTGGTCGTATGCATCAGCGACGCCTGCGCCGATAGCGCCCAGGACCCTCTTCTTCAGCGGGATGACGGCTTCTGGCCCTGCCTCGCCGACACCGATGACCTTGGCTGCGTTGAATACGCCGCCCTTTGCGTACCAGGAGACGTTGACGACGGGTACCGATTTATTCTTCGGGTTGAAGTCGCCAACCATACTGAAGTGCGGCAGCGGTCCGACCTCGACGCGCGGTAGCGTGAACTTCGCGCTCGCGATGGTGCTCCTCATAGAAGACACCGCGCTTGTCACAGCAGACCTCGCCCTGTTCATGTTCGTCTGCACGCCGGTCGCGAAAGCGCTGAATCCATAAGATGCGGCGGTGGCGCCTGCACCTGCTGCAACCATCGCAGATAGGATGGTGGTGAGCGCACCAGCAGATTCAGTCGAGCTGTCCGCGACGCTCTTGAGCGGCCCCTTGAGAGCGAGCATGCCTCCGGCAGCGACTGCACCAGCACCGGCAAGGGCGGTAAGCGCTGCGGCAGCGACGGGACCGGACGTTGCGATCATCGGAAGCGCCGATGCCGCGATTTTCAGGCCGGAACCGAGCATCACGAAGCCCGTGCCCGCCATGAGCACCGCGACCGCCATTACCATCATCGCGCCGGCAAGGACCATCGCGCCCGCACCGACAACAGCGATGCCGGCACCTGCGACCATGAGGCCTGCACCGAGGATGATGCATCCTGCACCGGCGACGATTGCTCCGACGCCGAATACGATGGCCGCGCCGCCCAATGCGACAAGGCCGCCAGCTGCGCTCGAGCCGTATTCTGAAAGCGCAGGCAAGGCACCGGATAGCAAGGCAACACCGGCGCATGCGAGCAGGATGCCCGCACCGACAAGTACAAGCGCCACACCGAACGCGATCATTCCGAACGATGCGGCGGTAAGCATTGGACCTAGGTATGCGAATACGGCGGCAAGCAATCCGATTGCGACCACCATGCCGAGCATCACGAGTCCTGCGGGCGCACCTGCCTGCGCGATCTGTATCGCGCCCTGGGCGATGATATACAGGCCGACACCTGCGAGCAGCACGCCCAATCCGAGCGCTATGACAGCACCAGCCATCGCGAGCACCTGCTTTGCCGAGAACTTAGCGGCATTGCCTGCCGCCGTCTCGCCTGCCGCAGCGGTGCCGAGTCCCGCACCCGCACCTGCTCCAGCGGTTCCCGCTGCAGTCAGCTTTCCGGCAAGGGACTTGATGCCGCCCGCGATAGATTTCGCGGTCTTGAGCCCGTTCACGGCAGCTGACACCAGCTTGATGCCGGCATAGGTACCGGCGATGCCCATGAGCGCGCGCTTCACGGCAGGCCCGTGGTCCATAAGCCACTGGAATCCGCGCTGGATTCCGTCCGCGATGACAGGCGCCGCCTGCTCGACGACTGCCGTCACGGCATTGATGGCGCCTGTGATGTTCTCCATGCCGACCTTGTCGATGACCTGCATCAGGCCGTTCTCTATTGCGGCCTGCAGGTTGCCGACGGCACCCTCGAAGGTCTCCGTAGATCGCGCGGCATCGATTGCCGATTGGTCCATGCCCAACGCCTGGATGGCAGCAAGGAACTCCTCCGCGGTGATCTCGCCGTTCGTGAGCGCTTCCTCGAAGTTGCCCTCATAGGCGCCCATATCGCGCATCTGATCAATCAGCAGCTGCCTTGAACCTGAAAGGTTGCTGACAAACTGCATCCAGTCTCCCCTTGCAAGCTTTCCTGCTCCGACGATCTGAGTCATCGCGAGTGATGCAGCATCAAAATCATCAGCACTTCCGCCTGCAACTGCAGTCAGGTTTCCAAGAGCTTCGGTGACCTGCTCGAAGTCCTTCACGCCGTTACCGCCGAGGATCGACGTCGTCTTGACGATGGTGTTCAAGTCGTAGACGGTCTCATCTGCGTACTTCTTCATCGCGGCGCTCGACTTATCGATAGTCGCCTGGTCGTATCCTGCAAACGCCATCGATTGGTCGAATTTCTTTAGAGTATCCATCGACGAAAGCGCCGACTGCATAAGCTCGCCGAACCCGCCGACGGTCGATTGCACGACGTTGCCCATGATATTGCCAAGGGCTACGGTGCTCGACTTGATGCCGCCCTCGATGCCGCGCATGAACTGCGAGCCGACCTTCGCGCCCTCGCCGGGAAGGTTGCCGCTTATCTTCGGCCAGAGCGATACGTATCCGGAACCGACTTCTGTGTTAGCCATCGCTAGTCACCCCCGCCTGCTCGTCGAACCATTGCAGTTTCTCTTTCAGCTCCTCGATTGGCATCACAACCGACTTGAGCTTTCGCTCGTTCTTCTTTCCGACCATGTACGACGGGCCGATTAGCTTTGGTTTCTTCGCACCCTTCTTTCCTGCGAGACCGTACTGGATGCCCGAAAGGACGTTGTACACGGCAGCAAGGAGCGTCTGCTCCATCCCCCACTCGCAGTCGGCGTCAAGCGCCCTGTTGGTCCTGGATGTATACGGCAGATTGACCGCAAGCACAGCGATATGCCTGACGGAATGGCGCTCGAAAGCGCGCTCGAGGTCGATGCCGTAGTACTCGGCAAAATCGGCCTCGAGCTCGTCGCGATGCTCTGCAAGAAGCTCGGCGAGGGCTTCTATTTTTTTACGTTGGCACGCTCCATCGCTTCGTTGCAGATGCGGATGACATCCTCGTAGGAAGGCTCGCAGCCCTTGCGATCAGCCGCATGCTCCGCGATGCTGTCCAGCTGGTCCGCACCGAAAAGCAGCTCGTAGTATTCGTCCATCGCCTGGTTGGCTGCCATGAGCGCGTCATTGTCGTTCTTGTTCGCCTCGTATGCCTTCTGCGCGGTGATGAAGCGCTTCTGGACCTTGTGGGCGCGATACGATGCGGCGGCCATCAAATCGATGGTGATCGGAAGCCCGTCGACCTCGACTTCCGCGATATTGCGCTTCGCGGTCTCTTGGTTTTCATCGCCGTTCTCGCGGCGCTTCTTCTCGAGCATTTCCTCGAGCTGCTCGATGCTCATCTCCACTGCCGCCACGCTATGCGCCGTTCACGATGTAAGCGTACTCGTACATGGTCACGCCTGCCGCATCTGCGTTGCAGGTATAGGTCAGCTCGCGGCCGACTGCGCTGGTGCCGTCCATCTCAAGGTCGCCGCGCTCGGTAACCTGCGCGTTTCCTGCGCAATAGCGCTTCTTGGTGGTCTCGGATTCCACGGTATCGATGACCACGCACACTGCGGGCATGGTCTTGGTGATGCCGTGCTTGGTCGCGATCAGCGTGCCGCCATCCTTCTGCGAAACGGTCACGGCATCATCGCCATAGGTCGCCCTAGCAACCACTTCGTTGCACTCGATGGGCGTGAACGCAACGGTCTCGGTGTACTTGGTGGACTCGACGCGCACGGTCTTGCCGCCCCAGGAGGGGATGCTCTCGGAATCGGTATCCTCGGAGATTGTCACGCCGTCCTCGGAGATGAAGCCGAATTCCTTGAACGCCTCATCGAGGGCCGTGGTCGCATCGGTGGGAAGCGCGGTGCCCTTGGGCGCGATGTAGATTACGCCGGCGGAACCTACGCCGACGTTGCTGGAAACGTTGCTCATATGCAAACCTCGAATCTTCCTAGTTATTGATAGTCGCTTCGATGGTCATCTGCCATCGAGGGATGCCGTCGGTCGACGGGAACCTGTAAAGGCCGGATACGTAGAACGCAGCCGTTCCATCTGGCTTCGATCCCGAATCGACCGACTCGAGCACGCGGCGCGCGGATTCCTCTGCGCCCTGCCAGCTCGAATCCCAGAACTGGACGGCAAGATTGGCTGTCTCGATCGTGTCTGCGAACCTTCCGCCGACCTGCTCGACGGTCACGAACCTCGCCGGCCTCTTTGCAGGCACATCCTGGTGCGCATCGAATCCCATCGAGCGCAGCCACTTGATAGCATTTGCGGTCGGGCTCTTCATCAGACATTCGCCCCATGCAGTGCGCGAAGAAGGGTGTTCTTCTCCGCGTTATCCTTCATCGACTTTCCATCGGCCGTGAATACGAGGGCATGGGCGCGGTTCTTGCCCGCTTGCGCGTTAGAAATTCCATAACGGCCGCTTCCGATTGCATTTGCAGAAGCCAAAACAGCTTGCGCAGCTTTCGTCGCTGCCTGCTTGCCCATCGGACCGTTGAGGAACTCCCTCTCTGATCCAATATTGTGCTTGTACTTGTACTCGCCGACCTTCACATGTACTTGGCACTTACCCATCAGACCTCACCAACCCCACAGGCATATTCCATAGTCCAGGCGTGTTCTCGGGCATGTACGGCATCGGGTTGCCGACGACGTCCCACCCGTCACCGTACGGTGCGGGAAGATCGACCTTCGCGCCGCGCAAATCGCCGCTCCATTCCTTCGGGAAATGAGCCGTAAGCTCCACCCTGATACCGTCCTGCCTGTTCTCTCCGAATTCAACCGACGTACCAGGGACAACGAGCACGCCATGAACGTCGACGGGGTCGGCGTATGCCGCTATATCGTCTCCGTAGATATCGACGGCATCGGATGCCCTGAGCCAGACCTTTGCTGTAACAGTGAACATGCAATCCACCACCTAGATGAAGCAGATCGTTCTATCCGACCCGCGCAGGCGCTCTCGCTCCTTGTCGAGAAGGTAGATCTCTCCGGACGAATTGATGTAGTTGAGCGTCTGCTGGTACCCGCCTGCGCTCATGGATGCGCTGCTCAGGCCGAATACATCGGATTGCATTGGGATAAGCGCGCGCTCCACCATGGCGGCGCACACGTCGCGCGCAGAATCGGGGTCGAACGCATCGCCGCATTCGTCATCGATGAGCCGAGATGCCCTCTCGAGCAGCTTCTCCGCGATTCGGTCATCCGATACCGTGCAGCACAGATCATTCAAAGTCGCGTATGCCATGGTTCACCGCCTTCCGAACGCGCGCAGCGTCTATCCATCTGCGCGGCGCCTGCGCCTTGCATTCTTCGCCTCTTCCACGCGCTCGCCTACGCATCCGACGAACCCGCCACCGACGACCTGCTGTGCAAGGCCGAGGCCCGCGAGGTATTCCGCGCGGGCGTCGTCGACCTCGAATTCGTCGCCGATGTTGCGGAGCACGTCATCGCAATAGGCGTCATGGAAAGACGCCGTTGCAACAACCTTCATCGCAAGACCGCCTATGCGCTGATGGTGGTCTTCACGATGTAGTTCTTGACCTCGGGGACCATCTTCATGCCAAGCATCGCGAATGTGGTTGCAGAGCCGCGGTCGTAGTCGGGCTTGTGATGGATGCCGATGAGGCCGTTGGCGTCGGTCTCGTACTCCAGGCCCGCCTCGTTCAGGCTCGCGAAATCCAAACCGTAGATGTGGATGTTCTCGATGGGGGTGGAGTAGACGGTGCCCTTGGTGACCTTGGAGGTTGCGATGACGTCGCCCAGGCCCAGGAAGTCCCTCAGGTAGTTAACGCCGAAGGCGTTCTGGGTGACGATGTTCGCGGAGCCAAGATATGCGGCCACGTCCTCGAGGTTGACGAAGCTCACTACCTTCTCGGTGTCGTCGCCGTTGTCCTCCAGGTTCTTGCTCACGGCAGCGGAGCTGAATGCAAGGGCGTTCTGCAGGTTGGTGCCCGTTGCGGTTCCGGTGCCCGCAGCGAGTCCGGTGAAGAACTTGCCCCAGATCGCGCTGCGCATGTTGGAGCGCATGCGGCGGTCGGTCTTGATAACAGCGTTCTCGAAGCCGCCCTTGAGGATCGCCTCTGCGGTGGTCATCTTCGCGTAGCGCTCGGGCGCCATGTCGCCGATGGGGGTCTTGTCCACGGTCAGCAGGCTGAGCGGGGTGACGTCTCCCTCTGCGGGTGCGCTGCCCAGGGTGCCGGTGACGGTGTACTGGTTGATGGCCGCGCCTGCTGGTGCGGTCTCGATGGGGAACATGCCCAGAAGCTCGAAGAGCCTGTTGAACTCCTCGGTGAAGGAATTCACGAAATCGATGTCGAGTGCGCGGCATACCTTCGCGCTGGTGATGGTGTTTGCGGTTGCTGCCATCTATAGCTCCTAACCGAACAGCCCGGGGTTCGCGGCGATCATACGCACGCGCTCCCTGGCGTCCTTGATGCCCATGATCTCTTCCTTGGTGGCGGAAGGCGTGCCGCCGTCTCCTCCGTCCGACACGTTGGGGAACCTCTGCACGCCTGCGAGTGCGGCCTTGATGGCGTCCGCATGCGCTTCGAGTTCCGCTCGGTCGGATCCGCGCAGCAGCTCTGCCGGGATTCCCCTGTCCGCTGCGATCTCCGCCTTCATGCGCTCGGCCTCCGCCCTGGACCTCATGTCCGCGAGCTGGGCCTCTGCGCGTTCCGCGCGCTCGGTCGCCTTCTGGTTTGAAAGCTCCTCGGCCTGGTCGTATGCCTCGGCCTTCTGCTTCAGCTCCGAATAGTCGGCGTACTTGGCGCGCTCCCTTGCCAGGCGGTCGCCGATGATGGCATCCATCTGCGCCTGGGTGAAGGTCTTCTCTTCCGCAGGTGCGCCCTGCGTTGCGTTCTCGATTGCCTCGGGCATCTACAGCCCCCTTCCCCGCCTTTGGCGGTCGTCATTCGTCCGTGCCAGCCGCACGTGGGCATGAAAAAACCCGCCGAAGCGGGTTAGTTCATCGTGATATGTCGAGGGACTATCTAGCGATTCCTTCCATTCGGATAGCGCCACGCCTCCCACAGGGCATAGCTCTCCAGGACATCCTTGGGGGTCCCCTCCTTGAAGTCCGTCCCACCTGTATCGCTATTGGGAACGCACCACTTATCGTTTTGCTCTTCCATCCAGAAGAACCTCTTCTCCTCTTCGGGCGTGGGAAGCCTCATATCGTCTCCAGATCCCTCATGAACTCCCTGACGAACCACGTACGCACCCCGGAGAAGTAGGCGGAGAAGCACTCAGCTATGATCTCGCACCCGCTCCTTGACTCCACGGAGTACTTGGAGAGATTGAGCCTAAGATAGCGGTCGTGGGCGTCATCCTTAGATTTCATTATACGCCTTGAGATGAGCAAGGGGCTGATCCTCCTCCTCATCGCGTACATGTGACCGAGCTCGTGGTAGATAACGGCCCTGACGTCGGTGCCCTGCACGAACCAGCGCTGCGAGACTCCCTCATCATATTCCTTGGAGAAGAAGTCCAGATCGCTCATGTGTTTCGCGCTGAGCCTGATGGCGTGGGGCGAGCGGCCGTTGAACCTGGCGAAGTCGTCCCCGATGTTGTCAAGGATGAACGTCAGCATGTTGCCGTTGGCCTCGCCAAGGAACTCGAATCCCTCCGTCGACACAACGTCATGAGCGGCGTCGACCATGAGCCTGACCGCGCGCGGGTCGGCGAAAGATCTCCTGAAACCCTCCAAGCGAACACCCTTGCTCAATGCGTACTCCCTCAATTCCTTGTACGTCTCGTCCTCGAGGCGCACCGCAGTCTCCGGATTGGCTCGGCTCAGGGAAGCCATCCTCCTCGAGCGGCTCGGGGACTTGGCAGACGACGCCTTCGCCCGCCTCTTGCGATTCGCCACCTTGCGCTGGCGAGCCACAACCTTGCGCTCTACGAGATCGAAGGTGAGGTCGGCCTTGAACACGGGCATGCCCTCGGCGTTCCTCAGGATCTCCCCGTGCTTCCCCCTCTTCACCAGGAGGTCGTAGCCTTTCCTGTAGACATCGGGTTCGTATCCGCCAAGCACGGTCTTATCCTTGAGGCCCGGCACGATCAGGCACCTGCAGCCTTCGTGCAGGCTCGGCCTCTTCGGGTTCTTGTACGCGAAATCCCTCGATGCGACCATGCAGCAGAAGCCGCACACCTTGCTCGATGTCGGAACGTGGGCATATCTCACGTACTCCGAACGGCCTGAATACGCGACGTTCTCGATCATCCTGTCGTTCGCGATTCCGATGCACGACGATGCGACGCCGTCTGCGACGGCCCGCGCGAACGCTTCAGCGCGCGCTCCATCATCTGCGGACTTCGCCGCTTCGTATGCCTTGCGCATGAGGCCCATTGCATCGAATTCGACCCTGCGGACCGGCGCCGACTTCAGTCCGAGCGCATCCTTGCAGAATGCGTCCGTTGCGGCATCCTGCGCCTGGGACGACCTTATGTACATTCCCTGAGCGATGTACGATGCCTGCTCGAGCGCTGCCTCGGTGATAAACTCGTCCGATTCGCGTTCTATGAACTCGTACATCTGCGAGAGCTTGCGGATGTCCACTTCGGTCGAGCATGCTCCGATGGCGTCTTCCACATCGTTGGAATACCTTCTGAAGGATGATTCGCTGATCCTGTCCCCGTACCAGCTCATCGCGAAACCGCATCGCGGACGGCTGCGAGCGCGCGGACCCTCTGCTCCTGGGCCGTGGTCCTGGCGATGGTGTCATCGTCGAATCCCTGGGTCTCCAGGAACACGTCGGTAAGGCCGAATCCCTCGCGGACGGATGAGATCTTCAGACCCATGTCCGCTGCGGCGGATGCGGTCGGCATCCTGGGGTTCGCAAATCGCGCGCTGATGGCCAGCTGCTCTTCGTCAAGGTCGTCGAGCGTCTTGTTGCCGTCGACCGCCATTGCGATGCGCGCCACGCTCACCAGCGAGTCGGCGTTGCTCTCGATTGCCCGTTCCGCCTCGTCGGTGATGTCCTTGCGCATGGTCTCGATGGCATCGGCGCTCGAAGGGTTGTCCTGGATGATGCCCATGGAATTGAGCGGCACGCCGGTTGCGCCGCTGAACAGCGCGGCATCGCACCTGATGATGTCGATGAGCGCCTGCGGGCTGTTGCTCGGCAGCTGCGTGAGCGTCGGAGCGTTGCCGTTCTTGTCGCGCGTAGTGAGCAGTACCGAATTGATATATGTCGACCACTTGGACTTCCGCAGGTTGTCGAACTGCTTGTCGGTAAGGCCGAGCAAAGCCTTCTGCGGCACGGCATAGAAGGCGGTCGATACCACCATCGCAAGGCGCACGCGCAGCACGTCGTCGGTCAGGTCGCGCACCTGCTTGGTGATCCTCGAAGTGCCGAGCGGCTTGGTGTCTGTCGGCTTGTATCGGAAAGCCTCCATCAGCGGCCTGTCGAGCGGTTGCGGCTTGCTCTTCGCCGACCACTTGTCGCTGTCCCAGCGCGTGATCTCGACAACCTTGCCGGGCATATGCAGGTTCACCTTCGTGGGAACCGGAACCGTGCGGCTCCATGGCGTCCTTGAGCTGTCGGCGATGACGAATCCGTACTTGATGCGCTCGCGCTCGACATCCCAGATCGCCGCGGCGTTGTCAGCGCTATGGAATCGCACGTTAACGCGCCCGTTCCATAGGTTCACGGTCGCGAACATGCAGCCCGCCTTCAGCTCTCCGATGAGGTGCCTGTTGTAGGCAGTCGCCAGGTTCTGCCACGTCATGATGCTCGAAAGCGTTGCATCCATGTCGTAAGGAGATGCGAAAGAGCGGAACTTGATGATGTTCGCCAGCGCATCAACCGCCTTGCGCGGCCAGTCGCAGGAAAGTCCTGCATTTACCGCAGAGTCAGGCGGAAGCACGTCCACGCCGATATCCTTGACCATCACGTCGCCCTCGTAATAGCTCTCGATGGCGGCGTTGCGGCCGCGAACCCCGTTGTACACGTTGATGAGCTCGTAGAGGGCGTTCCTCTCGTCGTTCTCAAGCCCGTATGCATACAGGATTCCGCTGATATTTGCCATATCTATCCAATCTGAAGGTCGTCGTCAGGCTCCCAGTCGATGTACTCGCACGCCCAGAGTGCGAGCGCGGCAGTCTCTGCCGGCAGCGCATCGGCGCCGTTGATCCCATCGAATCCGTATCCTGCTTTTCCGATTCTTCGCCTGCGGACGTTCTTCGCCGATTCGTCCAATCCAGGCTGAGATATGTGCGTCATGTTCCCCATGAGCACCGAGTCAACGAAAAGAGAGCACGCCATCGTGAAATCGTGCGTGCCCGACATGATCACCATCTGCTTTGGCATTCCATGATTAATTAGATTCTTGTAGACGATGTCTGCTGTTCCGCCGCCATCGATGACGATTCCGCCTGCCGTGTCCTCGCGACGGAGCGCGAATTCCACGAACCAGTTGATGCCGCATTCGAGCGTGCGCTCGGTTATAACCTCGGTGTGGTATCTTCCGTCGGCATGCTTCCTGCACGCGGCGATGCACCCGAAAAGCCCGTCATCGCTGAATTTCATCGCGAACGATGGAGCGCCTTCATGGGGTACTGCATTTTTCGCAATCGACAGCGCATCCCATGAATCCGCATCGATGCAACCGGTCTCGACAACCAGTGCAACGGGCGGCCACCAGCCAAGGCGCTCGCGTGCGAACCCGTCAGGGCTCATTGTGTCGAGCTCGTCTCTGACAGTTGCCTCAGACATGCGCCTGCCCATGGCAGGGTTCGCCAGATACCAGTTGTCGACATCGTCGAGCGCTACCTCATCGAGTCCGTTCGCCTGCACGCCCCATTCGAGCCACCAGACGGACGTTGTCCCTTCATGCGCCCTGTCGTGCATGTCGCGGAAAACGGTTCCCGAGCATTCGGGACCGGGGACGGTGCCGATATAGATCTTCTGCGGCTCGCCTGCGCCATCTTCCAGTTCTGCGGCAGCGGAAACCGTGGGGATGATCGCTTCCATCTGCGCGTTGGTCAGTTCCTGCGCCTCGTCGAGGACGAGGATCCTGTACGTTCCACCGCGACCGCCGCTCGCGGTCCTGGTCTGGAATTCGATACATGCACCGTTCTTGAAGTAGATGCCCTCGTAGCCGCCAGCCTTGTAGATGTAGTCGAGCTCGGCCTTGAAGTCTTCGTGCGCCTCTATGAAGTCGCACATCTCCTTGAACATCTTGCGGACGGTTCGACCGTGGTGCGCAGAGTATAGGACGCTGTTCCCCTCGACCGCCGCTTGCCAGATGCAGTAGTCGCGAGCCGCGAAGCTCTTACCGTTCTGGCGCGGCTTCGTGATGCCTATCGACTTGGCGGCGAACCCGCCGTTCTCGTCCCTCGCGAAGAACACTTCCATCTCGTGCTTCTGCGAGCCGTAGTACCTGCGTCCGTACGCTTCGAACATCTCGATAGCGTCTTTACCGCGGCTGCTCGACCACGTGCCCAGGCGCTCGAATGTCGGTTCCTGGCAGCCCCTACGGAGCATCTCCGCCTATCCTCGCCTTCTCGAGCGGCGTCATCTTCTTCGGCGGCGGTTGCAGGCGCTCGATCTCGTCCATGACCTCCATCAGGCGCTTGGATAGCGCCGCGATGTCGCGCCCGGAATCGCTGTCCTGGATGCTCTTCGCAATCTGGTCGCGCAGCTGCTTGAGCGTGCTCAGCTTGTCGCCGCTTCGGGCAGCAGATGCCAGCGTTGCCATGGAAAATCACCTCCGAAAAGGCCGTTTTTTCGCTTGTTTCGAAAAGTCAAGAAAATGCAGGTGGAAAATCGATTCGTCCACAAAAACACTGTGGAAAAGACCCTCTGTCTAAATCGGCCCACTCCGAGCCCTAGCGGGCCGCCCGGGCTTGGGGAGGGGGTCACCCCTACCAGCAGTCTGATATGGGGTAATCGTTTTCTCCGACACGGGGGGCGTCCCCGATTTCGAAATCCATTTTGTTTCCGCGCTGCGCGTTGCAGATCCAATGAGCTGGTCTCAAGTTGTTGAGATCGTTCGCGCATGCTTCTGGCGAGGGGTACCCGTACTCTTTCCATCGCGACACTGGAACTATCTCATCGATGACGAACGAGAACGGATGCATGTGGTCTGACGGTTGGTCGTACCTGATGGGGCCTCGTGCTCCTTTGCATATCCCGCACGGAAGTCCCATTGCCTTGAACCTCTGCCTTTGCTTGCCCCTCCGGGACCCATTGCTCCTTCGAGGGTTGTACCCCGGTTTGCGGTACCCCGCCACTGATTAGAGCCCCTCCACGCTATAGCGCTGGAAGAAACAATCGATTACATCCCGCTTGCTCGGGCTGTAACGTTTCCGATATCGCTTCCGCTCTGCACTTGACTGACTCCATCCGATGCGGCCGATGGCGCGCAGCATCGCCAAACTCATGACGGTGTCGTACCTACTCGCAATCTCGTAGAGCATGCGGACATCCACGGAAACGATCACCCCCGGCATGCAAAGGGCCGCCCGGTCATCAACTCGAGCGGCCCTCATGGAATTCTTGCAAGCCTAGTGATAACACCGAAACGGACTACAAAGAACTACAACTTTCTACAAAGTTCTACAATCTTCTACAATTTTGTGCAATCAGATGGCGCTTGGAAGATTTCGCTCGCGTTCCGGCATCAGATCGTAGTAGTCCAACAGGGCGCGCGACCTGATCGCCATGACATTCGAATACGAGCACCCGAGCCGCATTGCAACGTCTGACCAGTTACCGCACGGCATGATGTAGTAATCCATCACAAGCACGCTCTCATCGCTTCGCTCGAGCATGGCTGCAGCTGCAGCGGCCTCGCGCACAAGCGCGTCCCACTCTCCGAGCATTTCCTCGAACCGTGCGCTCATCTTATCGGCGGAATCTATTCCAGCGGCAAGCCTTCCCGATCCATCGTCGGCGCATCCACGGAGACCCATCGATGAGTAATCGATACCCCTCACCTGGTACATGTTCCGCCTTAAATCCTCGATGCGTTCGCGCATCGCCTCTGCCTTGAAGTATGAATTCCGCACGCGCTCGAGGTACACGCGTGCAACATCGCGCTTGAAATCATCGAGTTCTTCACTGTGCATCGCGTGCTCCTTCGCTTACTAGAACGGTATATCCTGCTCGTAGACCATTGGCGTTTCAGATCCGAACGTGCTTGCAACCATAGCAGCGTTGTCATCTCCAGCGCTGACGCTCTGGTAGTGCACCTGCTGTGCTTGCTGCTCCCTGAACTCGGGAGCCACGGCATCGGCATTGCTTCGGCGCTGCATCAGCTCGATATCATCAATGACGACATCGATTCTGCTTCGCTTGACTCCGTCCTTCTCCCATTGGTTCCAGCGGAGCCTGCCTTCGATTGCCTGTCCCGTCTGCTGGTTCCTGATACGGTCGTTAACTGCAATCGAGAACGAGAGCACGGCAGAACCGTTGGCGGTCTTGCGAATCTCTGGATTGCGCGTGATGTTTCCGCAGAGGAATACCTTGTTGATGGACATATAGTCACCTCTTCCAAAAAGATTGTCCCATTAATGAGACTGATTTGATCTATCGATTAACTTGTACGTCCCGTTGATTCTCAACCTCTTCAGCCTTTCAAGCGTCCGCTCCCCGCCTTCCTTGCCGAATACCGTGAGCTTCTGGCCAGGGATGGTGATCTCGTAGACCAATTTCTCTTCGAGATTCCTCCGCTTCCAAGACTCTCGAAGTATTCGCTCGGTCTCTTCCATCTTCGCTCTGAGTTCGCTCGGAATCTCGTGTTTCTCAGGCCCGAAGCCCTGCTCTAAACCATCCATAAGGCCACCGTCCAAACGTATCTTCCAGATAACTGCTTCTTATCTGCCAGGAGACTCGGCGCGTTCTCGGTAATACTCGCTTCCACCTGCGGTTTCATGGTCGATGCGGAAACGATATACAATTGCACGGTTGGCACGCTTTTGGCACATGCAGAATCACAGTCCGTTGCATGCGAGCCTAGCCATCGCATCGTTGAATATCTGAGCCGCTGCGGCATCGCGTCCAGGCATCATATGGGCGTAGATCCTAAGCGTCGTTGCTTCATCTGCATGGCCGAGCCGCTCGCTTACAGTCTTGATATCGCAGCCGTTTGCTATGAGCCATGATGCATGCGTATGGCGCAGGCTGTGGAAGGTGACTGAGCGCGGAAGGCCGCATGCATCGCGCATCGCGCTGAACATCCTCGAAACATCGGTCGGACGCATTACCGACCCGTCGCACGTAACCAAAGGAGCCGAAGCGTTGAGCCTGCCGAACGCGGCGTCCTGCCTTGCTGCGATGCCGTCTATAACCTTCAGATCATGCGCTGTAATTGAAACGTTCCTGCACTTGCGTCCCTTCGTAACATCTCGGCGCACGGGTTTGCTCCCGTTCTGCTCGACCACGTTGCCGCCGACATGGACGAACATGCGCGCCCTGTCGATATCTCGGCGCCTGAGGGCGCATATCTCACCGACCCTCATTCCGGTAACGAGCGAGAGCCACGATGCGAACGCGCAGGCAGCTTCCCTCGCACCTACTGCTCTCGAAATGTCCGCATCGAGTCCATGGGCTATCGCATCGGAAAGAGCCGCGAAGTCCCACTCCGTAACGAACGATGCCTCATGCCGCTCCGGTGATGGCTTGGTCACAAGCACCATCGGGTTGGTATCGCAGATACCCGCATCGACGAAATGGTTGTATGCGCCGCGCAGGAACTGATGGACTGCAAGCACGCTGTTCCGCGAGAGGCCGGCGCCACCTTCATCCTTCGGCTGCAACAACTTCTGCTCGAAGCGGTTCATGTCCATGACGGTAACGCTCCTTGCATCGGCTCGCCCGATGTACTTCGAAACATAACGGACGAATAACCGGTAGCTCCTGATGCTGTTCGGGCTCGCCCCGTTCCGCTCGCGCAGCTCCACGTAATCGCACAGCAGATCGGCAAGCTTTGCGCTTCGAACAGCTCCGTTTGCAGTAAGGTTCGCAGCCCACGTCCTCGCAAGCTCCAGCGCCTCGGACTCGCTTGCCGCATTCGGGAATCGCTTGTAAGGTCTTATCGGCTTTCCGAGCGCGTTCCTTCCAAGGTAAAGGCGGCATTCCCAGATACCGCCCTTTCCCTTGCTCACGCTCACATTGGGAGCAATCAATCGCTTACCTCGAAGCACTCGATCATCTGATCGATGATATGCCTTGCCTTCAACAGGTCGTCGACGCCGTTCTTCTTCGGCCAGCGCCACAGGTATTCTGCGGCAGTCTGCCACTTATGGCAGAGCACGTTTCCTGCCGAACCTTCGAACTCGATACCGGATACCATCGACTTGATCGCCCTGTCGCATGTGATGATCCCATCGCCTGCGTAGTGCTCGGGGCACTTGACCTCATTCAACATTGCCTATCACCTTCGCCCCGCAATCGCAACAGTAGTTCACGCTGTCGCTGCACGGTTCCAATCCACCGCATTCGCTGCAGAACCAAACATGCCTATCCGCGTCCCATATGTATTTGCACGTGCGCTCGGTTTCTGGTTCGTGGCGCATCAGCTTGCCAATGCGATCGATGGCCTGATCTGGCGTGTGTCCGTCCCATTCGGGCGCAAACTCCAATTCCTTGCACTCGAACATATCCCAATAAGGATCGATGTAGTAGTGATAGCTTGCCTGACCGTCTTGTGTGTTGATACCGAC
>SFII01000199.1 GCA_004555335.1 Coriobacteriaceae bacterium
GGTGCATCCGAGTTGATGGAGACCATGCCCGAAGAGCGGGTCTACAAGGTGCTTTCGACCATCATGGAAAGCGGTCATTTCTCCACGCTGGAACACGCGAGCTACACCTTCGCGGTCGAGGGTGTGTCGCGTGCGCTCACCCACCAGTTGGTGCGCCATCGTCTCGCCAGCTACAACCAGCAATCCCAGCGCTACGTGAAGTTCGCCGACGGGGTGCCCGTGGTGACGCCCCATACCGTCGCGGAAAACGAGCAGGCGAGACGGATCTTCGAGCAGGCTATCAAGCATTGCGAACAGGCGTATGAGCAGTTGATTGCTGCGGGCATTCCCGCAGAGGATGCACGTTATCTGCTTCCCAACGCCGCCGAAACGAAGATCGTCATCACCATGAACGTGCGCGAGCTGCTCCACTTCTTCGAAGTGCGCTGCTGCAACAGGGCGCAGTGGGAAATCCGAGAGCTCGCCCATCGCATGCTCGAGTTGGCCGCACCTACCGCACCGTTCATCTTCAAGGATGCGGGCGCTCCTTGCGTGAGGGGATACTGCCCCGAGGGCAAGATGAGTTGCGGTAATCCGTATCCCCGCGTCGAGAGGAACTGACCGTGCAGAAGCGCGAATCCGACTTCTCCAGGGCCTTCTCCGAAGACGGTGCCCGCAAAACCCACGTAGGCGGCCAGGCGCTGCTGGAGGGGATCATGATGCGCGGGAAGTACAACTGGGGTGTTGCGGTCCGCGAACCAACGGGTGGCGTCTATCTGGAAGAACACGACCTGGCGAGCGGGAAGGACAAGAACAAGTGGCTGCGTCTTCCCATCATCCGCGGTTGCACTGCCTTCGTGGAATCGCTGATGCTGGGCTTCAAGGCCTTGGAGATCGCCGCCGAGCATGCCTTCGATGACGAAGAGGGCCAGGCGGATTCCGAAGAAGGATCGGATTCCTTCGGAAAGGGGGCCATGGCGGCCTCGATGGCCTTCGGCTTGCTGATGGGTGTGGCGCTGTTCATCGTGGCGCCGGCGCTTCTGACCAACCTGATCGTGGGGGAGTACGATTCAGCGACCCTCACGTGGAACATCGTCGATGGTTTACTGCGCGTTGCCGTGTTCGTGTTCTACATCTGGCTTATCGGCAGGATGGGTGAAATCAAGCGCATGTTCGGCTATCACGGGGCGGAGCATAAGACGATCCACTGCTATGAGCACGGTTTGCCTCTGACTCCCGAAAACGCACGGAGCTTCCCCCGTTTGCATGTGCGCTGCGGCACGGCCTTCCTGATCATGGTGATGGTTATCGCCATCGTGGTCTACACCGTGGTCCCCATCAAGCCGCTCATCGTGGCATGGGGCGTGACCAACCCCGCCTTGAAGCTGACGCTTGTCATACTCGTGCGTATCGCGCTCATGCCGGTCATCGCCGGCGTCAGCTACGAGATCACGGTGAAATGGGCGGGCAGCCACCCCGAAAACCCGCTTGTGAAGCTGATTCTGTGGCCGGGCATGCAGATGCAGTACCTGACCACGCGCGAGCCCGATGACGGCCAGATCGAGTGCGCCATCAAGGCCATGCAGTTGGTTTTGGAGAGGGAAGAGGCGCAGGCCCGCTTGGACGCGTAGGCGCTTCTGCCCAGGTTCGGGCGCGGTGCCGAAGAAAGCCCGTGCAGGCGAGTTGGCGGACCGCCGCGCAGATTCGCCGTGCCTTCGGATGCCGGTTGGTTTCCGCTGTTCGGGCAGGGCTTGTTTGGAAAAGCCGGGCCCCACCGGGTCGAATCGCACCTTTGAAGCTGGATGGCGTAAACAGGGTCCAGGTTCTGCGGGTGCGATTCGTGTTCCCGGTGGGGCCCTTGTGCGTGCTGCGGTCCGCTTGCCCTACTTTCCGGTGTTCACGGGATTGAAGGGGCAGCGCTTGCCGATGCACTGCTTGTTTTCGGTAAAATGGGTGCACGTGAGGTCTTCGGTGCCCTCCATCTCAACGCCCAGGTGTTCCTTCGAAAATTCGATTGCGGCTTTGATGGAAAGATAGGAATTGCGCTTGCAGCAGCGCGGGCCGCCGAGCTCTCCCAGGTATTGGAGGCTCTTCGAGGTCATGAGGTTCGAAAGCCCCCAGGCCTCGTTTGCCAGGGGAGTGGATTTGGTGACGATGGAGACGAACTGGCCGGACGAGATCGCCGCACCGCAGGCGCCCCAATAGCCGCAGGTGCCGCCGGGCAACTTCCTACCTCTGGAAAAGCCCTCCTTGAGCGCCTCTTCCAGGTCGATGTCGCCTCCCGCGTTCTTGTACGCGGTCAGCAGCG
>SFII01000200.1 GCA_004555335.1 Coriobacteriaceae bacterium
GATGAAGTAGCAGGCGGCAATATTGACCACCATGGTGGTCCAAGGGAAGCTGACGGGTAGCATAGGGCGCAGCTTGTCCATCGCGTGGCCTCGTGCCATTGCTCCGAGTGCTCCGCAGACAGCTGTGCAGGCAAACAGTGCAGGTGTCATTAGGCAAGCCCCTTCCTCTTCTTCGGGCGCATGATCAAACGTGCGGCAAGCAAGCCTGCTGCGGCGCCGAGAAGGCACAGGATCATGTTGAGGGAGTAATTTGCGATGGCAAGCAGGTATTCGCCTGTCTGAATGAAGGAGGCGGTGTCGTAGGCAACCGAGGACATGGTGGAAAACGAGCCGATCAAACCTGTGCCGACTGCGGTGATCACCATGGGCGGTAAGAGCTCATGCTTCCTGAAAACCTCGTAGAGCACCACGAGGGCGAAGGAGGCGACGATATTGATGACCAGGGTGGAATAGGGAAAGCTCGTGCCGGCGGCGATCAGACCGATTCCCGCCCTGAGCGACGTGCCGAAAAGCGCGGCAAAGCCGATATAGAGGTACTTGCTATTCACTGCTGTTTCCTTGAAAGACTATAATTCGCTTTATGAAAGCTAAAGTACATAAAACAAATGCGATGCGCCTGCTTGATACCGCAGGGCTTTCCTATCGTACCGCAAGCTATGAAGTCGACGAATCGGATCTAGGTGGAGCCCACGTGGCAGCGGTTTTGGGTCAGCCGCCGGAGCAGGTGTTCAAGACACTTGTGCTTTCCGGTGAGCGCAATGGCTATCTGGTCTGCTGCATTCCCTCCAATTGCGAGCTCGACCTGAAAAAGGTTGCCAAGGTGGCGGGCGATAAGCGCGTGGAGATGATTCCCATGAAGCAGCTGCTCCCTCTGACGGGCTACATTCGCGGGGGTTGCTCTCCGTTGGGCATGAAGAAGAAATTCCCCACTTTTATCGATGAGACAGCGATGCTCTTCGACGAGATTGCCATCAGCGCAGGCGAGCGCGGGACCCAGATCATCATGAATGGCGAACAGCTGGCAAGCTTCATCGGAGCCCCACTGGTGGATCTCTGCGCTTCATAGGGATTCAGCGCGCTTATTCCTTCCAAAGAAGAAGCCCCCGCTACCGGGATTCGTCCGAGTTGGTGACGAGGTCCGGTTGCGGGGGCTTTTCGAGTTCGTCGAAGCTTGCGCGAAGGCTATCGGCGGGCGATCTTCCCCTTGATTCCGCCGATGATCTTATCGAGCAGGCTCATTTCCTCGATGCGCATGATCTTGCAGGCGCCGAAGCTGACTACCAGTCCGAGCGATCCGCCCACGATAATCTGGGCGACAGCGGTGAGGATGCTGGGGGAAAGCGGGACGAAGTGGAGGAATGCCGCTACGGCAGCTACGCCGAAGGCGGTGGCGATAAGCGACCTGATTCCCATCCATAGGATCGATTTTACGCCGACAGAGCCGATATAGCGGGTGAGCAGGAACAGTCCCGCTACAGTGCCGGCAAGGTAATAGATGCAGTCGGAAACGGGAACGCCGGCAAGGAGCAGGGTGCCCGGGCGGGTGAGCAGCCAGTACATGCCCACCTGCAAGGCGACGAGCACGCAGTTCAGGATGGCGAAGGGTACGAATTTACGGATGCTCGCGAAGGTGTTGTACAGGTACATCACGATGGAATACAGGGGCAATCCGACAACCCAGATCTTCAGGATGGCGCTGACGGTGTAGACGTCGTCTTGGTTGAAGGCGCCCGCCTGGAAGATCTGGATAAGGGGGTCGGCAAGTGCGAAGACCATGCCCGCCAAGGGGATGATCAGAAACAGGGTGCCTCGGATGCCCTTGTTGACGAAGGTACGCAGGGTTTCCCAGTCTTCTTTTGCGGAGGCATCGCTCATTTCGGTGAACATCGCGCGGGAAAGGGAGACTGCGACCACGCCATAGGGTAGTTGGAACCAGATCCAGGCGTAGTTCAGGGTAGAGGGGCCGGTGTCGCCACCGACCAGGCTGAACGCATTCCTGCAGCTGAAGGCGATGAGGTTGCCCACGATGAAGATCAGGGTGGGGATGGTGATCTTGAGGGTCTCCATGATGGAGGGGTCCTTCAAATCGATGACAGGCTCCCATTTGTAGCCGCACTTGAACAGCGCGGGGATTTGGATGACGAACTGGGCGGCCACACCCAAGGTGGTGCCGGCAGCAAGCACGATCAATGCCAGGTCGGGATTGATACCGTAGAGCGGGATGTAAGCGAAGAAGGCGGCGATCACGAAGACGTTGTTGATCGCGGGGGCGATGGAGGTG
>SFII01000040.1 GCA_004555335.1 Coriobacteriaceae bacterium
AGACGAACGCACCTGGCCATACGAGCATGCCCGGGAGAAACGCATTCGACAGCTGCGCATCGCAAGCCAAAGTCCGGCATTCTGATAACCGCTCTTATTTGCATGGATACGGGTCATTGCGATTCCTCCTTTCCGCATGCCGTGGATTACTCAACGCTGAAGAAGATACTCCTATTCGCCTACCGTGTCGATAGGTATATTGAAAAAAGTTCTCGACTTCGCGATTCGACCTTTTACCCTGCGGTAGAATAGGCGATTAGGAGGTGCATCATTGTGATTTCGACTCGAGGAAGATACGCGATCCGCTTCATGATCGACTTGGCCGAGCAACCGGATGGGACCCTGGTCCCCTTAGGCGACACCGCCAAACGCCAGGGCATTTCGAAGAAATACCTGGAAATCGTGGTCAAACAGCTGGTCGCAGCCGGAATGGTAAAGGGCGTGAGCGGCAAGGGCGGCGGCTACTGCCTGCTGCGCGAACCGCACGAATACACCGCACTGGAAGTGCTGCAGACAACCGAGGGCTCGCTTGCCCCTGTCGCCTGCCTGCGCGACGGTGCGGAAGAATGCCCGCGTCGGGACCATTGCCAGACACTCCCCATGTGGACGAAGTTCGATTCGCTGGTCAACGACTTCTTCGAAGGCATCACCATCGCCGACCTGGCAGAAGGAAGGGTGTAGGCGCATCGGCCTTCCCTATCTCCGCAGCATCGAAACAGCGAACACAAGAAGGGCGCCTGCATAAACTGGACCCCAAATGTCGGACCCGGAATGAAGATTCATTCCGGGTCCGGTTACGTTAAGGGACAGAACGAAGCGCAGGGAACCGATGGCGGAGGCCATCGAACTGCTCGATGCGGGATGGGGGCTAGGGCCATCGCCAACCACCTTGCGCCTGCTGTCCTATACCAGCCCCAGGCGTTCGTTCACGATGTCGATAGCCTTCAGGTTCATTTCGACGAAGCGGGGCTTCAGGCATTCGGATACCGCCTGGCGGAATTCGTCCTGGGTCAGACCCAGCACCCCGCAGCCCATGGCAACGGTGAGCAGGATGATGTTGAGCGCCTTGGGGTTTCCCACTTCTTCCAGCAGTGGCGCCTCGTCAACCACCACGGTCTTACCCTCGCGCGCCTGCAGCGCCTCGATAACGGGCGCCGCTTCGTAAAGGGTCTTCGAAAGCGATGCCGTCACAGGCTGCACCACGCGGGACGCGGTTACCAACACGCCATCCTTCTTCAGCAGGGGCAGCACGCGGGCAGCCTCGCCGGGTTCGAAGGCGATCAGGATGTCGGCCTGCCCGTTGGAGACCAAAGGCGAAGCCACCCGCTCTCCCCCGTTACCCATGCGCACATGGCTCACGACGCTGCCTCCGCGCTGGGACATGCCGATGGTTTCGGCGGTGCGCACATGGTATCCGCGGTTCTGCGCTGCCTGTGCAAGGATCTTCGCGGCAAGCACGGTTCCCTGGCCGCCGATGCCGGTCAATACGACGTTGATCATCTATTCAGCACCTCCAACCGTGATGGCATCGAAGGGGCACACCTGCGTGCATAGCCCGCAGCCGTTGCACTGCGCCGGATCGATTACCGCGACCTTGCCGTTGTAGCCGATCGCGGGGCATCCGATGCTGGTGATGCAGCGCTTGCATCCGGTGCAGGTTTCCTCGCTGATGGCAGCTTTTGCGGCAGACCTGAACAGGTTCACGCACGGCGCACGGAAGATCACCGCAGACGGCCCCTCGAAGGAGACCGCGCGGGTGATGGCGTCGATGCTCTCCTGCAGGTCATGCGGATTGGCGATCTGCACGCTTTCCACACCCAGGGCGCCCAACACGCCTTCGATGGTGAGCGATTCGGTCTGCGGGCCCATCAGCATGGCGCCCGTGCCGGGGTGCGGCTGGCCGCCGGTCATGGCGGTGGTGGAGTTATCCAGCACGCAGATGGTGATGTCGTGCTGGTTGTACACGGCATTGGCGACGCCGGTCATGCCGCTGGCGAAAAAGGTGGAGTCTCCCACGAACGCCAGGTGCTTGGCTTCGGGATCGGCAACGCCCATGCCCTGCGCCATGGTGATGCCCGCGCCCATGCACAGGCAGGTATCCACCGCGTCCAGGGGCTTCGCGTTGCCCAGGGTGTAGCAGCCGATGTCGCCATGGAACACGCCGCGCAGCTTCATCTTCTTCAACGCACGCTTAGCCGCGTAGAAGGATCCGCGATGCGGGCAGCCCGCGCACAGCACGGGCGGACGCGGGGGCACCGCCACCGATGCGGTATCGAAGCCCTCGCCGGCGGCAGCAGGGTCTTCCACACCCAGGAAGCGGGCCAGGCGCGCACGCAGATCGTCGCTCGTGTTCTCCCCCACCGAAGGGGCATCGCCCGACCTGCGTCCCATCACGCGGGCAACGGGCTTGCCTTCGATGGCGCGGTCGCCCATCAGGCGCCTGAGGGCATCCTCGATCACGCAGTCCAGCTCCTCGCAGACGAAGATCTGCTCCAAGCCCTCGCAGAAGGCATCCGCCACCTGGTCGGGGAAGGGGAAGGGAACGCCGATCTGCATGAAGCGGTACGCGGGAAGCTCGCCCGCCTGGGACAGCATCGCCAGCGCCTCGCGGGCGTATTCGGTGGAAACGCCGCCGCAGACGATGCCCAATTTAGGGTCTTCGCCATGCTGGCACACCGGATTGAAGCGCGAAAGGTCGCCGGGCCTGCCGCCGTTGGGGGTTTCCCAATCGCCTGCGTCGCCCGAAGCCTCGCGGGAAATCCAGACGAGGCGCTCGTTGATTTCAACATGGCCGCGACGAGCGCGGGCGGGGAAGATGACGAAGCGGCTGTCATCCTTGGTAAAGCCCGCGGGCTGCATGGCCTGGGTTTCGTCGGCCACATCGGCGAAGGTGGACGAATGCGACACGCGGGTGGTGGAGCGCACGATAACCGGGGTGCGGTAACGTTCGGAAAGGGCGAAGGCCTCGCCCATCATGTCCATGCCCTGCTCCACGTTGGCGGGGTCGAGCACGGGAACCTTGGCGAAGTCCGCGAACCTGCGGGTGTCCTGCTCGGTCTGGCTGGAAATGGGGCCGGGGTCGTCGGCCACGAACAGCACGCAGCCGCCTTCCACGCCCACGTAATTCAAGCTCAGGAGCGCATCGCTCGCAACGTTCAGACCCATCTGCTTGCAGGTGAACAGCGTGCGCGCACCCGCATAGGAAGCGCCGGCCAGAAGCTCGAGCGCAGCCTTCTCGTTCGTGGACCATTCGACATGCACGCCCTTCGCGCTGCCTGCGGCATGCAGCTTGGCGACGGTTTCCACAACCTCGCTGGAAGGGGTGCCGGGGTATCCGGCGACAACGCGCACGCCGGCTTCGAGCGCGGCATGGGCGAAGGCCTCGTTGCCCATCAGCAATCTGGTAGTCATATGCCTGCCTTTTCGAAGCGCGGCCCTAGGCCTGGGCCATTTCCTGCTTGTATTCGCCCATGCGTGCGCGATAGGCGTCGTTGCCGGTGCCCAGCATCTGCAGCGCCAGGATGGCGGCGTTCTTCGCGCCGTTGATCGCCACGCAGGCGACAGGCACGCCGCTGGGCATCTGCACCATGGAAAGCAGGGAATCCAATCCGCCCAGGTCGCTGGTCTTCATGGGAACGGCGATAACGGGCAGCGGGGTGTATGCGGCGACGACACCGCCCAGGTGGGCGGCCTTGCCGGCAGCGGCGATGATCACGCGGATGCCGCGCTCTTCGGCGGTTTCGGCCCACTCATGCACTTCGGCGGGCTTGCGATGGGCGCTTGCAACCTTGACTTCATAGGGGATCTGGAATTCGTCGAGCTGCTTCATGCAGGCTTCCATTGCGGGCATGTCGCTGGTGGAACCCATGATGATTCCGACGAGGGGGGTCTGCTCCATGTGGTGCTCCTTCTCTTGAACGGACGCGGAAGATGCCGCGGTCCGGAAATAATCCACCTTTCATTTTAGCATCCTGACAATGCCCGCACCCGAAAGGCGGGCGGGCGGCATGAGCGCAATAATATGCCCCCGAACGTAGTCGCCGGGGGCCTGAAAACAGCTTGGGATTCGGCTGGAAAATGCTGATGGATGAATTTCTGATTGATGGTATAGTCCATCCAGTTAACAGGATATCATTTGCAATTTCTATTGCAATACTGTTTTTCAATGAAGAGAAGAGGCTTTGGAAATGAACAAGGAAGAGCTCTATCGGGCCTGGGATGAACTGGGTCCGGAAATGAACCCCGGCGAACGTATGATGAAGTACTTCTCCGGCGAAGAGGTGGACTGCATCCCCTACGGGCTACTCGCCGCCGAAGACGCGCTCTGCGGCGTGTTCGGCTATACGAAGAAGCAGGTCGCCGACGACTACGAGCTGCGTTGCGAGGTTTGCCGCCGCGGAGCCGAGATAACCGGATCGCTCGCGGTCGGCTTGGGAATGGGCCTGCGAGGCATCGGCGAGGCCGCAGGTTCCCAGCTTGCCTACCCCGAAAACGCCGTGGACTTCGTCGCGCACCACACCTGCCAGGATTATGACGAGTTCTTCTCCCGCCCCGCCTTCGACGTGTACACCAACCCCGTTCTGGCACCCAAGCTGGAGGAAGTTAAGCGGCTGGTGGAAAACTTCCCCGGAGTGCCCTTCTCCACCGGCGTTGCGGGCCCCATCTCCACCGCCGCCGCCATCAGGCCCGTCGAAAAGATCCTGCGCGACACCAGGCGCAACCCCGAACAGCTGCACAAACTGCTCGACTTCAGCGTCGATGCATCCCTGCAATGGATCAAGGCCGTCCACGAAATCACCGGCGGCAAGATGAGCGCGGCGATTGCAGACCCCGTCACCACCACCGACATCATCAGCCACAAGCAGTTCCTGGAATTCAACAAGCCCTATCTGAAGCGCCTGTTCGACGAAATGACGAGAATCGTGGGAAAGGCGCCCACCGTCCACATCTGCGGCCACACCAAGGGCATCTGGGAAGACCTGATGGACATCGGCGTCACCTCCTTCAGCCTGGACAACTGCGAGAGCCTGGCCGAAGCGCGCCAGGTCATGGGCGACAAGGTGCTCATTTCCGGCAACGTACCGCCCGTCGACGTCATGCTGCTGGGTTCCATCGATGACGTAATCGCATCCGTACGAGAATGCATCATCGCAGGCGCAGGCAACCCCCGCGGCTTTTTGCTCATGACAGGCTGCCAGGTCCCCATGGGCACCCCGAAGGAAAACATGATCGCCTTCCGCTACGCAGCCAGGAAGTACGGCGCCAAGGCCAAGCTGGGCCAGATCCCCGAAGCCGTCTACCAGGACTAGGGGCAAAGCCGTACGGATATCCCGGACGTAAGGCGAAAAGCACCCATCCGTAAAACAGCACCGCCCGAACAGTAGGCTCCCGATTGCCCCGCAACGGGAGCCTTCCCCGTTGCGGGGGGGGCATTGGGGCGGATCGATTCAATGCCGGTTGCAACCCCGAGGATGCCCGACCAACCGCACCTTCAATCCCCCGCATAGCAAACCCCCGAGGGTTCGCCTCGGGGGTTTTCGTTTGCTATGGAATCACTCCAAGCGGAGCGCCTTGCCATCGATTCCTAGTCTGCAAGCTTGCTGCCGCATGCAACGCAGAACTTGGAACCGGGATTGTTCAGCTGGCCGCACTTGGGGCAGAGGGGCGCTTCCGCAGGCTGAACGGGATCCGTTGCCGGCGTCTCGCCGGAAGCGGGAGCCTCGTAAGGCTCGTCCGCGACAAGCTGGGTACTGGGGTCCACAGCAGGCGCCGCACTGGTTGCGGGAACGGGCTTGATGGGGTCTTCCTCGCTGGGAGGCTGCTTTTCGGCAGCAGCACCGGCAGCTGCGATTGCCGCCGCATTCGCCGCCGCCGCTGCGGCGGTTGCCGCGGCGTCTTCGGCCTCGAAGGGCATGGGGTCGTTCTGGCCGCGCCAAGATGCCACATCGAACTGGCGGGTCCAGTAGCCCATCGCACGGGCCTGGAGCAGGTTAAGCCAGCAGCTTGCACAGGAGGTGATATATGCCAGGACCAGAACCAGGACCAGGCAGATGATCGCCGCAGGAGCAAAGGCCCCGATGACGCTCGGATCGAAGCTCGAGGAGTCG
Organism: Coriobacteriaceae bacterium; assembly: GCA_004555335.1. Classification (GTDB taxonomy): domain Bacteria; phylum Actinomycetota; class Coriobacteriia; order Coriobacteriales; family Eggerthellaceae; genus W1P20-047. The sequence continues at coordinate 6,108 of SFII01000040.1, forward strand.
TAGAACAGGTACATGCTGATGTCGCCGCCCACGGCCAGCATGCAGAACACGACGAACAGGACCGCCAGCAACGCGAAGCCGATACCGAAGGCGAAGCCGATAACCAGGCCCGCCAGGATGACCATGCCCAGGATGCGCAGCAGGCCGTTGAAGTCGTGGGTCATCATGGACCACATCTTCTTCACCTGGAAGCCCGCCGAGATGCGCCCGTAGATGGCCATGCGCATCACGCCGATCGCAGCGAACATGCACAGGAAGAGGGAAAGAAGCGAAACCACCAGGCTGGAGAATGCGGAATCGCCGATGATGATTCCGGGAATGACGGAAACGATGCTCGCCACAAAGAAGATGACCAGGGCGAAGAAGCCGCGTGAATACAGCTTGCCGTCCTCGTTGCCCAGAAGACGGGCGGGCATGGGCTGATGGACGTTCCATGCGATATCGCGCGCCCATCCGTACGAATAGCCATAGCAGACCATGGAACCGAATACGGGGATGAAGTTAATCAAACCCAACAAGCAGACCTTCGCGAACCAACCGGGCGAATTCTTGATGTCGGACCACGCGGTCGAATAATACCCTTGCTGCATGGCTACCCCTTTCATCTTGATTGACTGTTGAAAAACACTGAATACAAAGTACCCCATGAACAGCCGATATCCGCTGAAAAGGATTTTGCGTTACGAAGCTGCTATTCGGGAAACGATTGGTCACCAAATTCAAATGCACCCGAAAAGTCCCGGAAAGCAAAACAGGGAGCCTTACGGCTCCCTGGCATGTCTGGTGGTCGGAGGGGGACTTGAACCCTCGGCACGCGGATTTTCAATCCGCTGCTCTACCAACTGAGCTACCCGACCGGATGTTTCGATTTCCCGAAACGCAAGACTGTATATTACAGATGCATGTGTGCTCCGTCAAGGAGAACAGGGAAGTTTTTTACTTATTTTGGGATTCTTCCCCGGATTCCCCTTCAGCTTGCACCAGCTCGGCCGATTCCTCGAGTTCGTCGAACAGCTCTGTCATCTCCTCGGCAGCAGAAACAGCTTCAAGCTCCCATTCAAGATCCTCAACTGCCTCCGCAGCCTCTTCGGCAAGCTCCGCCATGCCGTCCGCCTCGATCGCCAGCTCGACGGGTCGGGACTGCGCATCCCGTTCTTCGAAGTCGGCTTCCTCTGCGCGATCGGCCTGTAGGATCTGCTCGATGGCATCTGCCTGGGCCTGCCTGATTTCGGAGAGGACGGCGCGTGCCTGCTTGGAGAGCTTCTTGCGGGGCATGTCGTCGATAATCTGGCAGTTCACACGCGCGTCGCACAGGGCCCCCAGTTCGTCCTGGATGTCGCGCATGGCCTCGGGGACGCCTTCGGCGGCCCTGCCCAGGATCTCGCCGAACTCGCGCGCGGCATAGCGCACGCGCTTCGCCGCCTTGCGCAAATCGTGGGTCTGCTCGACCTGGGCGTAGTCCGTCTTCAGATACGCTGCCTCGAACTTCGTCTGGATGAAGTCGAAGCGGTCCATGACATCCTCGGCGGTCAACCCCATCTCCTCGACGTGGCGTTTCCACTCGATATGCTCCACCTGGTCGAGCAGCTTGCAGGCGCGCTTGACCGCCTTCTTCCTGCCGATGTCGGCGATCAGGGCATCGCATTCCCTGCGGCGCATCTTGCCGATCGCGTCGAGCAGCTCGTCATTAGGCTGATCGTGGGCCGATACCACTTCCCAGAGCACGTCGAGCTCGCGCAGGCGCGAGGTCTTCACCACCAGGTTGCGCAGCTTCGTCTGCAGGGATTTTGCCTGGATGGGATTGATGTAGGGTTTCAGGAAGCCCAATTCAGAACGCAGCGTGCGGATGGATACCCTGAAATCATGGAGTGCCTCGATGTCCTGGGGGTTTTCCAGGAACAGGGTCATGTTCTGCTCCACCTTCGCGGCACCCTGGCAGAGCACGTCTTCCAACTTGGTGAGCGTCTTCCAGTTTTCGGTGCGGGGACCCTGCGCGAAATAGCGCAGCACCGTGTCCTTGGGAGCACCTTCATAAGCGCCCAGATCGAAGATGGCCGCGGAAGCGGTCTTGAACGGCAGGGCGACGCCGCACAGGCGCTCGGATACCACCCCGGTAAACGGTTCGTGGCCCACCGCGACCACGACATCCGCAGGGCTTTCGGAAAGCTCCTGCAGGAAGGTATCGGGATCCTGCGCGAACAGGCACTGGTGCGCCATGATCTCCGGCACGTCCAGCATGGCCGCGACCGCTTCGGCGGTCTCCATGGCACGTACGGCGGAGCTTGACCACACCTCCACTTCCCCCATCACGAATTCGGGCATGAGGGCCAAAGGCATGAGCGCCTCCGGCAGGCTCGCCCTGAGGGCGCGCTTTCCCGCAGGGGTGAGCACGCGGGCCGCATCTTCTTCTTCCGATTTGAAAGGCTGGGCCTTTCCATGCCTGATGAGAACGAGAATCTGAGCCATTTCCTTCTCCTTATCCTTCGCTTTCGCAAGCATTGCCGGGCGCTGCTCGCCGCAGTTCCGCCCGATTCCCAACATCCGCGCCCCGCAAGCATCCGCCAGCACCTGGCGCAAGACGATTGCAGGACGTTATACGAAGAGCGCCACCCCGGCGATTCGGGGCGACGCTCGATCGATTGCTTGCCTTCGATTATACAGGTTTCAAAGAAAACGTCGGGGCTACTCCCACGCGGAGCGGCCGATGGAAGCCTTCTTGCCGATATCGGTACGGAACTGCTTGCCTTCGAAGTTGATCGCATCCACTGCCTCGTAGGCACGGTCGCGGGCCTTTTCGAAGCTGTCGCCCAGGGCAACCACATTCAGCACGCGGCCGCCTGCGGTGACGAATTCCTCGTCCAGGTTGAATGCGGTGCCTGCATGGAAGACGGTCACGCCCTGCATCGCGTTCGCTTCGTCGACGCCCAGGATGACCTTGCCCTTCTCATAGCTTCCGGGATAGCCCTCGCTTGCCAGGACCACGCAGACCGCCCAGGAATCATACCAGTCCAGCTGGATGTCCTCGGGCTTGCCCGCAGCCACCGCAACCATGATGTCGACCAGGTCGGCATGGAGGCGGGGCAGGATGACCTGGGTTTCAGGGTCGCCGAAACGGGCGTTGAATTCCAGGACCTTCGGGCCTTCGGGGGTCAGCATGAAGCCGCCGTAGAGCACGCCGCGATAGTCATGCTCGAAGGGGGCCTTAGCGGTTGCGGCAGCCGCGCGCTCCATGATCTGCACCATGGTGGCGTATTCCTCGTCGGTGACGATGGGCACCGGCGAATACACGCCCATGCCGCCGGTATTGGGACCCAGGTCGCCGTCGTAGGCGCGCTTGTGATCCTGGGCAGTGGCCATGCAGAAGGCCTTGCCGCCGGTCACGAAGGCCAAAAGCGAGCACTCGGGGCCGGTCAGGCATTCCTCCACGACCACGCAATTGCCGGCATCGCCGAAGGCGCCGTCGAAGCAGCTTTCCACCGCCTCGATGGCAACTTCCAGGGTGTCGGCGACGATGACGCCCTTGCCGGCAGCCAGGCCGTCTGCCTTGACGACCAGGGGAGCGCCGATCTGGTTCACGTATGCCAGGGCGTCTTCCTTGTTGTCGAAGCTGCCATATGCCGCGGTGGGGATGTCGTTGTCCACCATGAACTGCTTGCTGTAGGTCTTGGAGCCCTCAAGCTGTGCGCCCTGGGCGTCGGGACCGAATACCAGCACGCCCGCTTCGCGCAGGACGTCGGCGACGCCTGCGACCAGGGGCGCCTCGGGGCCGATCACGACCAGCTCGATGTCGTTTTCGCGCACGAAGCCGAGCACTGCGGCGCCGTCATTGATGTCGAAGCCGGATACATTGGTGGCAATCGCCGCGGTTCCGCCGTTGCCGGGGGCGACAAAGAGCTTCTCGCACTTGGGAGACTTGGCGAGTGACCAGGTGATAGCGTGCTCCCTACCGCCGCTGCCAAGGACCAGGATGTTCATTCGTTTCTCCTTAAACCGGATGGTCTGTACTTCT
>SFII01000041.1 GCA_004555335.1 Coriobacteriaceae bacterium
TGTGCAGCGACGGCCTGAACACCATGCTCGACGACGGCAGGATCCAGCGCATCATGCAGCGCAACGGCGATCCCCAGCGCTGCGCGAACGCGCTCGTGAGCGAGGCCGTTTCGGAAGGCGGCCTGGACAACGTGACCGTGATCGTGGTCGATATCGAGGGCAACGCGCCCGCCGAAGAGCAGAAGGTCCGCAGGAAGGGCCACATCGGCGCCATCAGCCTGGTGCTCGCCCTGGTCCTGATCGCGGGCGGAGTGGTCTTCGGCACCTACCGCTACACGCAAAGCACCGCATACCTGATCGCCGAAGACGGCGTGGTCTGCGTCTACAAGGGCATCCCCAGCACCTTCATGGGCTTCCCGCTCTCGACGCTGGAAGAACGCACCGGGGTGAAGGTCGCCGACCTGCAACCCGGCATCTCGAAAAGGCTGCAGGAAGGTCCCGTGAGGGTTGACAGCCTGGAAGCCGCCGACGATCTGGTGGCCGAATACCAGAAGAACATCGCGGAGTCGAAGAAGAAGGAGCAGCAAGATGACAAGGCGTAACACCGAGCTGTTGCTTTTGGTGCTTGCCGCGCCCATCGTCGTGCTCATCTACGCGATGATCGTCCTGAACCAAGGCCAGGAACTGGGCGTGAACACCCTGGGCGTTCCCCTGGGCATCTTCACGGCATTCGGCCTGGCGCATCTGGCGGTGCGCATCTGGGCGCGCGACGCGGATCCCGCGATCCTGCCCATCACCTTCGCCCTTTCCGGCATCGGCATCGCATTCGTCACAAGGCTCGCCCCCGACCTGGCCGTCCGCCAGCTTGCCTGGCTTTTCGCGAGCATCGTGGCGATGGTGCTGGTGCTGGCATTCGTACGCAACCTGGATAAACTCGCCAAGTACAAATACACCCTCATGGCAGCGGGCTTCATCCTGCTGCTTTCCCCCATGCTGCCCTTCATCGGCACCGAGATCTACGGCAGCCGCATCTGGCTTTCCATCGGCCCCTTCAGCTTCCAACCAGGCGAGATCGCGAAGGTGATGATCGTCCTGTTCCTGGCAAGCTACCTGGCCGCCAACAGGGAAATGCTTTCCGTCTACACCAAGAAAGTGGGGCCGTTCTGGTTCCCCGACCTGCGCACGCTCGCCCCGTTGATCGGCATGTGGGTTATCTCGCTGGTCATCGTCGTCTTCGAAAAGGACCTGGGCAGCGCGCTCGTGGTCTTCTTCGTGTTCGTGAGCATGCTCTACGTCGCCTCGGGTAAGAAATCCTACGTGTTCTGCGCCCTGGCGCTTGCCGCCATGGGATCGTTCTGCATGTGGCTCATCTTCGGCCACGTGCAGGTGCGCGTATCCACCTGGCTCGACCCCTTCGCCGACCCCACGGGAACCGGCTACCAGCTGTGCCAGGCCATCTTCTCCATGGCCGACGGAAACCTGTTCGGCGTGGGCATCGGGCGCGGCCTGTGCGACCAGATCCCCATCGTCGAATCCGACTACATCTTCGCCGCGATCGCCGAGGAGACCGGCCTTCTGGGCGCAGCCGGCGTGCTGCTCCTGTACCTGGGCCTTGCCGTGCGCGGCATCGTCACCGCGGCCCGCGCGAAAAGCGACGTCTCATCCTTCATCGCCACCGGCCTGACCGCGGCCATCACCCTGCAGGCCTTCATCATCGTCGGCGGCGTGACCAGGCTCATCCCGCTGACCGGCCTGACCATGCCCTTCGTCAGCCAGGGCGGGTCCTCGCTGCTCGCCAGCTTCATCGCGGTGGGCTTCCTGCTGCGCTGCGGCCATGAGGGCACCGGCATCGAAACGGAAATGGACACCGGCATCGCCCGCCAGCGCCACAGCGACTCGGGCGTCCTGGGCCGCTACGCCCTGGGCAAGCGTCTCACCGGCTTCATGATGGTCATCGCCGTGCTGTTCGCAGCGCTCGTGGCCAACCTGACCATGCTCATGGTCGTCAACGCCGAGAGCTACCGCAACATGGAATCCAACAACCACACCATCGCCCGCGAGGCCGAGCACGAGCGCGGCACCATCTCCACGTCGGACGGTACCGTGCTGGCGACAAGCGTGCTCAACGAGGAAACGGGCGAATACGAACGCCAATACCCCGCCGGGGACCTGGCATCCCACGTGGTAGGCTATGCGTCTACCGTCTACGGCACGAGCGGAATCGAGGCCGCCTACAACGAAACGCTGAAGGGCACGAAGAACTATGCCAGCTGGACCGATGTGGTGAACGACTATGCGGGCATCTCGCGCGCAGGCAACGACATCACGCTCACCATCGATTCGCAGATCCAGCAGGCTGCCCAAGACGCCCTGTACGGCGTGAAGGGGGCCTGCGTGGTCATGGACCCCGAAACCGGTGCGATCCTAGCCATGGCGTCCTCGCCCACCTACGATGCGGCGCAGTTCGCAAGCATCCTGGAAAACCAGCAGGAAACCGACGCCATGTTCAACCGCGCCACCCAGGCGCTCTATGCACCCGGTTCCACCTTCAAGATGCTTTCCCTCGCCACCGCGCTGGATAACGGCATCGCAAGCGAGGACACCGTCTACGACTCGCCCGGCAGCATGGACATCGGCAACGCGCCCGTCTACAACTTCGACGAGAACGACCTGGGCCAGATCACCCTCGAACAGGCCACCTGGTATTCGTCCAACACCGTCTTCGGCCAGCTGGGCACCCAGATCGGCGCCGACCTGCTGGTGCAGACCTCGGAGAAGGCCGGCTTCAACGACCAGCTGGGCTTCGACCTGCCCTTGGAGACCTCGCTCATGCCCAACCCCGACGAGATGACCGAATGGGAAACTGCATGGGCCGCCATCGGCCAGCCCGTCGGCGAGCATGAGAGCCCCGCGGGCCCGCAGGCCACCGTGCTGCAGATGGCGATGATCGGCAGCGCCATCGCCAACGACGGCAAGATCGCACAGCCCTACCTGGTCGACAGCATCTACAACTCGAACGGAGAGCGCTCCAAGCAGACCCACGCAACCGAGTACTCCACCGTCATGAGCAAGAAGACCGCGCAGCGCACGCTCGACGTGCTGGAAGGCGTCGTAACCAACGGAACCGGCACTGCCGCCGCCATCAGCGGCGTATCCATCGCAGGCAAGACGGGTACCGCCGAAGGCGGCCGCGAGACCGACGACAGCTGGTTCGTGGGAATGGGACCCACCGATGATTGCAAGGTGGTCGTGGCAATCATCCTGGAAGAAGGCGCCGACATGTATGACGACGCTCCCGCAAGAGCAAAAAATGTGATGAGCACCGCATTACAGGTCCAGGGGGCGTTGTAGTCATGTATGCTAAGGAATGCACAAAACCGACCAGCCAAAACATGTATCCAAAAGGAGCCTAAACGTGAACGGAAGCATGACAGGCCGAGTCTTCAACAACCGATACCAGATCACCGACAGGGTGGGTATCGGAGGAATGGCTGAAGTCTACCAAGCCCAGGACCGCGTCCTGGGTCGCCGCGTCGCAATCAAGGTGATGCTGCCGCAGTATGCGGCAGACCCCGAATTCACCAGGCGCTTCCGCCAGGAAGCCGCCTCCGCGGCCAATCTGAGCAGCCCGTATATCGTCAACGTCTACGACTGGGGCCAGGACGACGGCACGTATTACATCGTCATGGAATACGTGCGCGGCTCCGACCTGAAAACCGCCATCCAGCAGCGTGGACCCATTACCCAGCGCAAGGCCGCCGAAATCGGATCGCAGGTCTGCCAGGCGCTCTCCGTCGCGCATAACCAGGACATCGTCCACCGCGACATCAAGCCGCAGAACATCATGATCCAGCCCGATGGCAACATCAAGGTAATGGACTTCGGCATCGCGCGCGCCAAGAACTCCGTGGGGCAGCGCACTTCCGCGGTGCTGGGAACCGCCCACTACATTTCCCCGGAGCAGGCGCAAGGCAAGGACTGCACCGCCACCAGCGACATCTACTCGCTGGGCATCGTGCTGTACGAGGCCACTACCGGTCAGCTGCCCTTCGACGGACCCGACGCCATCAGCGTTGCCACCAAGCAGGTAAACGAATACCCCAAGCTCCCCAGCGAGATCAATCCCGAAATCGATCCCGCCCTGGAAGCCATTATCATGCGCGCCCTGGAAAAAGATCCCAACGCGCGTTTCGCCGATGCCCAGGAAATGAAGCAGGCGCTCAATGATTACCTGGCAGGCCGCGCAGGCTCCGGCATGGCCCAGCAGCCCACCCAGTTCATCAACTACGCCAACGCCGGCGCAACCACGGTAATGCCCGTAAACGCCACCGGCGGCATGAAGCCCATCACCTCGGTCAACCCCGTGGTGGAAGCAGATGTCAAGCAGGGCAAGAAAAAGGGCGGTAAGGGAAGGATCATCGCCATCCTGGCCGTCATCGCCGCAATCGCAATCGCCGCGTTCGCCTTCTTCAACGCGAACAGCAACGAAGTCCCCGTACCCGATGTGGAAGGCAAGACGGTATCCAAGGCCACCGAGATGCTGCAGGACGCCGGCTTCAAGGTGGGCAAGCAAACCGAAACCTACAGCGAGAACATCGACAAGGGCCTGGTCGTGGGAACCAATCCCGAAGGGGGCAAACGCGCACCCAAGGGGTCCACGGTCGACATCCTGGTCTCCCAGGGCGCTGAAGAGGCTACCGTCCCCGATTTGAGCGACATGACCGCCCAGGAAGCCCAGGAAGCCCTGAAGAAGGCCGGTCTGGTCGGTAAGGCCGGCACCTCCGAAAAGTCCGACGAGGTTGAAAAGGGCAAGGTCATGAGCCAGGATCCGCAACCGGGCGAAAAGGTTGCCGTGGGCACCACCGTCACCTACGTGATCAGCTTGGGCGGCGAGGAAGTGGATGTGCCCAACGTGGTGGGCAGCACCGAGGAGGATGCGACCGCAACCCTGGAAGCAGCGGGCTTCAAGGTGAGCGTCAGCAGCACCGAAAGCGGTAACGTCCCCGACGGCTGCGTTGCCAGCCAGAACCCCGGCGCAGGCGAGAAGGCCGCCAAGGGCGACACCGTCACCATCACCGTCAAAAAGGGCGGAAAGCACAGCGTGAGCGCAAGCTGCAGCCCCGCAGAAGGCGGCACCATTTCGCTGAGCACTTCCGAGGTCGATGACGGCGGCGGCGTGAACTACACCATCTCCGTCAGCCCCGGCTACACCATCGCCAGCATCACCGACAACTACGGCGGAAGCTACGGCGCCTCCGCAAGCGGCTACATCGGCAACATCACCGCAGACACCGTGATCTACGTCACCTTCGCCTCCACTTCCGGCGGCGGCATAATCTACGACGACCCAGGCACGGCCGACCAACCCGACCCAGAGCCCGCTACGGAGCCTGATAACGCGAATAGCGCGAGCACCGAAACCGTTCCTGGCAACGGCGCAGAATAGTCGCAAACCCCCGAAACCCGTATCGCCCCCGTTTCCCAACCAGGAAGCGGGGGCTTTCTTTCCCCTGCTATCGCGTCCAAGCACGCCCCGGGACCCGAAGCAGCCTTGCCCTGCTACATGCATCTGACGCGATTCCCCGTTCGCCGGGCTGGAGCCTTGCCTTCCGTTCCCTTCGGACTCCACCTGGCGATGAACGCCCCTGCGCTTGGCTGAGTGCTTCCCGTTCCCAGGACGGCAGCCGTTTTTTCCCGGGCCGCCAAGCGGGCGGATCGGGGCTGGCTTCTGCGCCAATATTCGGCACATGATAGGCGCTAGGAACTTCCACCCATTGGAAACGCGCCAGCTGCCTTGCTGGGCGAAGAAAAGCGCCCCGGTTCAAAACCGGGGCGCTTGCAGCATCGCCATGGATTAACCGCGATACGCCAGGGTATCGCTTCCAGCTACCTTGCCTGGAAGATCTCGTTTACCGCCACCCAGTCGCAGATGGGCTCCATATCCTCATAGCATTCGTAACCGCCCGCGCCGATATAGGTTCCCTCGGGCGTGATGAGGATGGTCCAGACCTTGCCGTCCTGGGTGCCCTGGGCGCAGATGAAATTGCCCGTGCCCAAATCCTTGCCCGACTTGCCGTTGTAGTCCAAATCGTCCTGGGTACAGGAATCGGACATACCCTCGAGCCCGCATGCTTCCATGTATTCCCTTACCTTCGCCGAGGTGAAATCCACACCCAGGCTCGCATCGCTTTTCGCGGGAATGAAGATGCGCACGCCTTCGAAGCCCCTGCCCTGGGCCATGTAGTCGGCCACGTCGAGCACGTTGTCTTCGATATAGGGCGCCGGGGTGAAGCTGACGGTAGTGCCGTCGGTGCGGGACCACTTCTGGGAAACGCAGTCCTTACCATTCCATTCATTGGTGTAGGCATAGCTTCCCGCCACCACGAAGCCCTTCCATTTCAGGTACTCGGACAGGTCTTCGGGCTTGGTATCGAAGTATTCCATGATGTGCATGAAGTCACTGGGGCCGGGCGACGCTACGGTCACCGTGACCGTCGAACCCAGGTTCGCCAGCTCCTTCGGCTTCGGCTTGGTGGAAACTACCTTGCCGGGCTCCTCTTCCGAATCCGTCCACTTCACGCTCACCGCGTAGCCGGCTTCCTCGAGCGTCTTCACGGCTTCATCCTGGCTCTGCCCCACTACATCGGGAAGATAGGCGGTGGTGGCGACGGTGAGCACTATCTCGTCGTCCAGGTCGAAGGTCGTTCCCACCTGGGGCTCGACCGCGATGACCGTGTTCTCGGGCTGATTCGATTTCTTGAGCGATTCCTTGACGTTGGTGGCACCCTGCTCTTCGAGCATCTGGCGCGCGGATTCCAGGTCCATGCCCACCACATCGGGGATGGTCTGCGACGATGCCACGGTGATGGTCACCGTCGAACCCTTGCGATGGCGCGTTCCGCATTCGGGATCGCATGCAAGCACGGTGCCATCTTCGGCACCTTCCACCGCCTCGCTCTTCACCTCGACCGCAAAGCCCGCGTCGCTTAGACGGGCGCGCGCCTCACGGGAAGTGGAGTCCACCACCTGGGGAATGGGCGTGTTGAAAAACAGCAGCTTCACGGCAACCGCCAGCAAGATCACGGCAAGAACCGCCGCTGCGATCTTGAACCATTTCGCGGGGATCTTCTTCACGAAGTCGGCACGGTCCCTTGCAGCATCGGAAAAGCTCTTCGACCCCTTCGAGGAGACCGAAGAAATCACCGCAGTCGTATCGGGCGCGGAACCGGGCACGCGTCGGATGCGCTGGGTCACGGCTTCGCGGTCAACGCTGCTGGAATGCTTGCCGAATACCGGCCCGCTTTCCTGCGGGTCGTCGCCCTCGTCCTTCGAACCCGTTTCTGCGGCAGAAGCATGAGAAGCCTTCCTTCCGGAATGCTTCGACCGAGAAAGAAGCTCATCGTCGGAGTCGTCAGCGTCGCCATCATCGACGTCGACCTCGCCGGCAGCATCGCCCTGCCGGGCGTGCGCGGGCGTAAAGGGGCGCCCGTCCGTATCGGACGGGGTATCGCCGCCGCCCGCTTCCGCATCGCCGGAACCATCGGCGCAAGAGGCCTTCTCGCAATCGGAGACCTGGCCCGAATCGTCTTGCGCATCAGAGCAGGCATCAGCTTCCGCGTCAGCGTCCTGCGCCTCGCAAGCGTCCGCATCTTCACTTGAGCCCTCATCTGCCACCCGGGGCATCACAGCGGTGATCTGCGCCGTGGGGAATTCCCTATCCCATGAAACAAGCCCCGCAGGACCCTGGGAGCGTTTCGCGCGCGGGCTTCCCGCGTTGCCTTCATGGTCCTTCCCCGTTGCGGATTCGCATGCCGCGCCTTCTTCGCGCTCTGCATCGGACCCGTCGGGACGAGCATCTTCAGAGGCGCCTTCGGTGGTGTTTTCGGAAGCGTTTTCGGAGGCACCTTCGGTATCGCATGCGTCAGGCTGCGCGGCGCGCTCTTCGGAAGCATCGCAATCTTCCGCGGCGTCCGCTTCGCTTTCGCAGCGCCCGGGGATAGCGCCCGTCTTCTGGCCATCGATCACATACGGCACAACGCCGCTCAGCACGGGGCGCTGGGCGTCATCGTCGAAAACCTCTTCCACGGAAAGGGGCAGGCCGCACTGCGAGCAATACTGGCTGTCGTCGCTGTTTTCGTGTCCGCATGCCTTGCAAATCATCGATACCTCCTTGCGGAAACGATGTTACCGAAAGCACCCCAAGGTGTCGACAATAGCCCCAGGTGAGGCAGGGCGAATCACGGATAATCCCGAAGAATCGCCGCGAAATGCGCCGAGAAGCAGACGCATGGCGCCCGCGAGCGCGCTTGTGGGATAATCAATCGGATTGCAAGCAAATCCCCTACCGAAGGAGCACACGTGCTGGGAGCCATCATCGGCGATATCGTGGGATCGCCCTACGAGTTTTCGTATAACCGCATGAACATGTCCGGAATACCCTTCTGGAACCGCGACTGCCGCTTCACTGACGATACCGTGATGACGCTCGCCGTAGCCGACGCGCTCATGCGCTCCATCGACGAAGAAGTCGATTTCAGGCAGGAAGCCGTGAAGAGCATGCGCCGCTTCGCCCTGCGCTACCCCGCCGCAGGATACGGCGGGCGCTTCAGCATGTGGGTGGTGGAAGACGACCCGCAGCCCTACGGCAGCTGGGGCAACGGAAGCGCCATGCGCGTTTCCAGCGTAGGCTGGGCCTTCGAAAGCCTGGAGGAAACCGAGCGGATGGCAGCCGCAAGCGCCGATGTGACGCACAACCACCCGGAAGGCATCAAGGGCGCGCAGGCAACCGCCGCCGCCATCTTCCTGGCACGCACCGGAAACACGAAAGAGCAGATCAAAGCCTATATCGAAGAGCGCTTTGGGTACGACCTGGGCTTTACCATCGAGCAGATCCGTCCCGAATACTCCTATGACGTCAGCTGCCAGGGAAGCGTGCCGCAATCCATCGTGGCCTTCCTGGAAGCGCAGGACTACGAGCAAACCGTGAAGCTGGCCATCAGCCTGGGTGGCGATACCGACACCATGGCCTGCATCGGCGGCTCCATCGCTGAAGCCTTCTGGGGCGTTCCGGAGGAAATCGCACTGGAGGGAAGGAAGCACCTGGACCCCTTCCTGAACGGGGTGCTGGACCGCTGGAGCGAGTGGCTCGCAAAACGCCGTGCATAGCACAAACCACCCGAGGGAGCATGCCTGAGCAGTTGAGAAGTTGGATTGCCATACACAGCCCAACTGCAGCAGTCCCTGCAACGAACGCGAAACCGCTGATTGCAAGGCGCAACGTGTCGCGTAAGCCGCCCGAAAGCGCGCGCCACACACAGGCATTCCCATCCCATTCCGCAACGAAGAAACCCCGCGACATTTCATTCGGTGCTGCGGGGTTTCATTGCTTGTGGAGCGCTTTCGCCCAGACGGACAGGCTCTGCCTTACAGCGGCTGCACCGGCCGGTGAGCAGGAATTTTCTCACGGATACCCTCCAAGCGCTCGAGCGCCGCATCCAAGGTTTCCGGACGCTTGGCGAAGTTGAATCGGATCAGGTTGTTCACCGGCTCGATGAAGAAGCTGGAACCCGGAACCGCACTCACACCCACCTCGCGGGCCATAACCTCGCAGAACTCCAGGTCGTCTTCATACCCGAACTCCGAGATGTCCATGAGCACGTAGTAGGCGCCTTCGGGCACGTTATAGTTCAGGCCAATCGCCTTCAAACCTCCCAAGAACCTGTCGCGCTTTTCGGAATAGGAGCGCTGCAGGCCGTCGTAATAATCCTGCCCGAAGCGCAGGGCGGGCACGATAGCCTCCTGCAAGGGGGCGGGCGCGCCCACGGTGAGAAAATCGTGCACCTTCTTCAGGCGCTCGGTGATCCATTCCGGCGCAATCGTGTAGCCCAGGCGCCATCCCGTGATGGAATAGGTCTTGGAAAGCGAGCCGCAGGAAATGGTGCGGTCCCACATGCCCGGCAGCATGGCGAAGTAGGTGTGCTCGTGAGGCTGGTACACGATGTGCTCGTACACTTCGTCCACCAGCACATAGGCATCGAAGCGCTCGGCCATCTGCGCGATCAGGTCCAATTCCTCGCGTGTGAACACGCGTCCGCAGGGGTTGGAGGGATTGCATAGGATAAGCGCCTTGGCGCCGGTTTCGAAAGCGGCTTCCAGCTTGCG
>SFII01000201.1 GCA_004555335.1 Coriobacteriaceae bacterium
CGGGCAGCCCCGCGGTAAGGGAAAGCCGCTCATGCGTAACCGGATGGTCTATCCGCGCATGATGCGAATGGAGCGCGGCGCGCCCGATCGCGTCGCTCGCCCGACCATAGGTCGCATCCCCCAGCAAGGCATGCCCCAGATGCGCCATATGGATGCGTATCTGATGGGTCCTGCCCGTTTCCAGCTGCAACCGCACAAGCGAGCACACGCCCTCCCCCTCCACGGAAAACTCGCGGAGCACCTGGTAGCGGGTAGCTGCGAACTTGCCATCTTCGCAGATACCGTAGACATTGCGGGGACCGTCCCCCCTCCCCGCAAGCAAGCCGATGGGCTGGCATACCCTGCCCTCTGGCTCGGCAAACGAACCTTTGCAGATAGCCAGATAGGTGCGGCAGAAAGCCCCGGTATGCAATTGCTGCTGGAGCACGTAATGGGCGTGGGAATTAAGGGCGAACACGATCAGCCCCGTCGTAGTGGAATCAAGCCGGTTCACCGCATGGACGCGGCAGCGAAGACCCTGCTGTTCCAGATAGCCCATCAAGTAGTTCGCCAGGGTATCGGCACTGTGACCCGGACCCGGATAGCACACCATGCCCGCGGGCTTATCGATCACGATGATGTCCTGGTCCTGGTAGATCACATCGAGCGGCCTGTGCTGGACTGCGATTTCAGGGAGCTTCCCTTCCCATGCCGCATCGTCGATAAGGATGGAAGCCTCCTCGCCAAGCGCCAGAACATGGGAGGTCCTGGTCCTGTAGCCGTTCACGGTAATGCCGTTTTCCACGTATTTCGCGCGTCTGATCGAAGAGGTGCTCACACCCAAACGGGCGCGCAGGGCGCGATCCAGCCGGAGCCCGTCTTCTTCGGGACCTGCAATGAAGGAAAGGTGCCTCATTCGCATCCCCCGAGTATCCTCGCCGGGAAACCGGGAGATGCCTTCACGCTCCCATCCCGCATCGAAAACAGGGCTTCTGCCCCCAGATCGCCCGCAAGCAGCAAGCCGGATGCGGGTCCCATCACGAACAGCGCAGTCGAAAGAGCATCGGCAAGGGTTGCGCTCTGGCAATGCACCGTCACCTCTGCAACACCGTTGTCCACGGAAACGCCCGTACGGGGGTCGATGATATGGCTTCGGACCCGACCGCCACTCGAAGAATCACGGAAATACCCCGCACTCGTCGCGAAAGCACCCTGGGCGGCATCGATGAGCGCGCAGAAATCCCCGCCGTATTCCGCACCTGCCTTCTGCAGGCCGAAGACCCAAGCCAAGCCGGGCGTTTCGGGACCCAGCACCGCAATGGTGCCGCCGAAGTTCACGAAACCGCGCGTCGCCCCCGCCTGGGAAAGAACGGCCAGCACACGCTCTGCCGCGTAGCCCTTCGCGATCCCCCCGAAATCGAAGCCCAAGCCCCTGGGAATGCGAAGCAGGCCGTCGCTGCTGATGCGCACATGGGAAAAACCACCAGTAGACACGGATTGCTCCCTACCGCCCCTGCAGAAAGCAACGGTATCACCACCGAAATCGGGCTTCGCACACGCCGACATTCCGACCGTAGGATCGAAGGCGCCTCCGGTTTCCCCGTGTAGGGCAAGGCAGACCTGCAGCACGGCAATCATGTCAGGGCTGCAGCTGATTTCTGCATCCTCGCCTCGAGCCGCAGCTGCGCTCATCCGGGAAACTTCGCTTTCGGGGGAAAAACGATTGAAGGCATCATGGATCCGCAGGGCTTCTTCCCGCGCACGTTCCAATACGGCGTCATCCGCATCCACGCAGATGACGTTTCGGGTATCGAATGCGAAAAACCTGCAGCACGGGAAGGGAAGGGTTCCCTGGAAGTCCCTGTTGTGTATGCCCTGGAGCACGCTTTTCTTTTCCCGCGGATTATGCCCTGCCCGCAGCAAGGGCGGTTATTGCACGATCTGGTCGTATGCTTCTTGGCCGGCCTTCTTGATCGCATCGCTGGTCACCGTTGCGCCTGCAACACCGTCCACTTCGAAGCTTTGAGCCGAGATGATCTGCTGGGGCAGCTCCTCGATGGCAAGGCCGCCGATATTGGGGATCTCGTTGGGTGCCGAAATATCCACTGCGGTAATCTTCCCGTCTTGGACGGACACGGTCACGGTCACGTCACCGTTCTTGCCCTTCGCGGTCGCAGACTGCTTGCCGCTTACACCCTCGCCTTCTTCCCCACCGTTTCCGCAACCGGTCAATCCGAAGCCGCACAGTGCCATACCAGCAGCCAAGCCGCTTGCCGCGGCTGCCTTCAGGAAA